>JAYVRS010000409.1:0-6265 GCA_043776185.1 Bryobacteraceae bacterium
ACGGGCCACAATGTAAACGCCGGCCGTCACCATGGTGGCCGCGTGGATGAGCGCCGATACCGGCGTCGGCCCGGCCATCGCGTCCGGCAGCCACACGTATAAAGGCATCTGCGCCGACTTACCACAAGCCCCGACAAAAAGGAGGAGCGCAATGGCCGTCAGCGTACCGGCCTGGGTCTCCACCGGCATCTTGGCCGCCGCCTCCAACACCTTAGTGAAATCGAGCGACCCGAAGGTGATGACCATCAGAAACATGGCGAGCGAAAAGCCAAAGTCACCAATTCGATTGACGATGAAGGCCTTCTTACCCGCGTCGCCCGCGAACTTCTCTTTGAGGTAAAAGCCAATCAGTAAGTAACTGGCAAGGCCGACGCCTTCCCAACCGACAAATACGAGCAGGAAGTTCTTCGCGAGCACCAGCGTCAGCATGAAGAACATGAACAGATTCAGGTAACTAAAGAAGCGCGCAAAGCCCTCTTCGTGGTCCATGTAACCGACCGCGTAGATGTGAATCAGCAACCCGACTCCGGTGACAATCAAGAGCATGATGCGCGTGAGGCGGTCGATCATGAAGTCGACGCCGATGTCAAGCGAGCCGCTCTTGATCCAAGTGAAGTAGTGTTCGGAGTAAGGGACGTCCAGGTCACCAAGGGCGGAGAGACTCTTGATCACCCAGAGGAACGAGGCGAACACGGTAAGCATCGCGATCGCGCTGACGGCAAACTTCGGCAGGCGGCGGCCCAGCAGGCCGTTGACGGCGGCCCCCAGCAGCGGCAGGATCGGAATGAGCCAAAGGCTTTGAGATTCGGTCATGTTTCTAATTCTTCAGGCTCGATACGTCATCGATTTCAAGGGACATACGATGCCGGAAAACGGTGAGGATAATGGCCAAGCCCACGGCGGCTTCAGCGGCGGCGACCACCATCACGAAGAACGTGAAGAGTTGGCCGTCGATTTTCTTTAGCTCATAAGAGAATGCAACAAAGCTGAGGTTCACCGCATTCAACATCAGTTCAATGCACATGAATACCGTGATAATGTTGCGCCGGATAAGGAAGCCAACCACGCCCATGGAAAAAAGGATCGCACTGAGCAGTAAGTACCAGCTGACCGGAACGGCGCTCGGGAGCATCATGTTAGTCGATCTCTTTCTTCGCCAGCACCATGGCGCCGATGATGGCGATCAGCACCAGGAGCGAAGTTACTTCAAAGGGGAGCAGATACTGGGTAAAGAGCAGGCGTCCGATGGGGGCGGGTCCACCTTGGGTAAATGCCCCAAATTTTACGGCCGCCGTTTGGGGCAGCTCATTTAAGATAAACGATCCGATGATGCCGAGAAACGCCAGCAGCGCCGGGATGCCCACCACATAGGGGAAGTAATGAACGGGACCGCGCTTTTCGGAGCCCGCATTGAGTAACATGATGACGAAAACGAAGAGCACCATGATGGCGCCGGCGTAGACGATCATCTGCACGGCGGCGAGAAACTCCGCGCCCAGCATGAGATAGAGCACGGCGAGCGAACCCATGACGCCGATGAGCGAGAGAGCGCTGGCGACGGCGTGCTTTTGCAGAATGACGCTGAGTCCGCAGAGCACGGCAAAGGTAGCGAGTACGAGAAAGGCAAGGACATCGAGATTGGGCATGGGAATCATCCGAACAGGGCCACTCCGAGTCCGGTTAGCAGTAAGCAACCGAGGGCCACGGGAAAGAGGAAGGTCCAGGCGAAGCGCATTAGTTGGTCGTAGCGGAAGCGCGGCAGTGTACCCCGCACCCAGATAAAGATAAAGAGCAATACGCCGACTTTGGCGACGAACCAGAAGACGGGCAATATGATCTGGCCGATGATCGGCAGGACGGTGGCGGCGGCGAGAAAGACCGCGCCGAGGCCGAAAGAGAGCACGCCGAAGATGGGGAACGTGAAACGGTCCCAACGGCGGAAGGGCTGGGCCAGGCCGTGGAAGAGTAACACGGCACCGAAGAACCAGAACAATGCCGTAGGAACGAAGTTAGAGTAAGGTGCCGGGAAGGGCGGATGCCAACCGCCTAGAAAGATCGTGGTGGCGACACAGGTAATGGTGAGCATGTTGGCATACTCGGCCATGAAGAATCCGGCGAAGGCCAAGCTGGAATACTCGGTATGAAAACCAGCGACTAACTCGTTTTCCGCTTCGGGTAAGTCAAAGGGCACGCGGTTGGTTTCAGCGAAAGCCGAAACGAGAAAGACAAAGAAAGCCACGAATAGGAGCGGCGGGTAACTGAAGGCGGTCCAGTTCCAGAACCAGCCCCCGCCTTGACGCTCCGCAATTTGCCGCAGGTCGAGGGTGTTTAAGACCAGCAAGGGAGTGGCTAGCGCGATGGCCATTGGCAGTTCGTAACTGATCATCTGGGCCGAACTGCGCAGACCACCCATCAAAGAGTATTTGTTATTGGACGCCCAGCCGCCGAGCGCAATGCCGTAGACGCCCACGGAGCTGATGGCTAAAACGAAGAGTACGCTGATGTTCAAACTGGTGAGTTCGAGATTGGTGCGCACGCCGAACAGTTCGATGGCGGGGCCGAAGGGAATTACCGCGATCGAGATGAGCGCGAGCGATACGGCCAGAAACGGCGCCAGAATATAGAAGAAGGTGTTGACATTGGCAGGGATAACACCTTCTTTAGTGGCTAACTTGATAACGTCGGCGAGCGGTTGTAACAGGCCATGCGGACCCACGCGTTGTGGACCCAGCCGTAACTGGATATGCGCCAGCACCTTGCGCTCCACCCATTGCAGGTAGGCGAGCGTGGTCATGAACGCTCCGAACACCACCACGATTTTGATCAGACTAACAAGAAAGAAGTCCATGCGTTAAACCGGTTTATACAACTTCCCCGGACGTTCCGGCACGGAATTGAGCACAGCCGAGTATTTCGTCATGGACCCTGTAGTAAATAACGTATCTCCCGCCGAGCGAATTAGTTCCGGCCGCATCTCAACATTCACCCGGCCGTTGACCGGTGAAGTGGCGGCAGCACCGCCGCTCGCTAAGTTCGGCATCGCTATATTATAGCCTCGCACGTTCTGCCGAATCTCATTGAGTACGATGTCGGCCGACCAGATACCGAGTTCGAGACCCATTTCCTGGCCGAGCAGCCCGAAGATTTCGAGGTCGGATTTGGTGCCCATGGTTTTGACGGCGGCGCTTAAGCGCTGCACTTCGCCAGTGACATTGGTGACCGTTCCCTTCTTCTCGTATGCGGAGGCAGCCGGGAAGACGACGTCGGCGCGGGCGGCGGTCGCGGTTAAGAAAAGGTCCTGCACGACGACGAAGGCCTGGGAACTTTGGAGGGTGTTTTGTGCTAACGGATTCGCACCGACGACCCAGAGCACATCTAGTTGCGGGTCGGCGAGCATCTCCGGCATCGACAGGCCGGGCTTCTGCGAACTTACAAAGCCGGGGAGTAACTCGGGGACCAGACCCATGTCAATGGCCCCGCGCGAGTTGGCGTAGTCGACTAAGGCGACATATTTGACGGGGATGCCGAGCGACTCGCCGAAGTCGACCAGCTGGCGCACGGCTTGGCCTTTGACGGAGTCGCCAAACAGGATCAGAAGCTCTGGCTCTTTGGTGAGTTGTTCGCGCCAGCTTTCGAGGGCGGGAAGTTCCTGGCCGAAGGCGACGCGGGCGGTGGCCGCAGCGTACTTATCTTCACGCACCTCGCCGGGCGTCATGGCATAGATGCGGGCTTGATGATGCCGCCAGTTACGGCGCAATTCGTAGGCGAGCAGAGGGTGCTGCTGGGCTAGATCGGTGCCGATGACGAGGGCGGCTTTGGTTCGGTAAAGGTCAGCCATGGTGGCCAGTTGACCTTGTTTGCCGGACAGCGAATCGACGAGGGTAACGACATCACCGGTGCGAGCGTGGTCGATGTTATTGGTCTCTAAACCTTGGCGCGCGAATTTCTGTAAGTAGTAATTCTCTTCGTTACTGGTGCGGCTGGAGCCGATGACGCCGAACTTACCGCCCGCCGCCTTCACTTCTTTGAACTTAGTGGCGACGGCAGCGAGAGCCTTCGACCAACTGACCGGCTTAAGTTCGCCGTCCACGCGCAGCAGCGGCGATTGGAGACGTTCGGGGTGATGATTAAAGTCAAATCCGAAGCGCCCTTTGATACACAAAAACTCGTCGTTCAAACCCGAGGCATCGCGGTTATTCGCGCGCATGATCTCGTCATTGCGTACGCCGAGGGTGGTCTTGCAGCCATTGGAACAGTGGGCGCAGGTGGTGCCGACATGCTTCATCTCCCAGGGACGCGTTTTGTAGCGGTAAGTGTTGGAAGTAAGCGCGCCGACGGGGCAGATATCGATACAGGCGCCGCACTCGTCGCAGTTGAGTTGGTCACCGAGGTTAGGCGCAATTTCACTATGGACTCCGCGGTTGACGACGCCTAAGGCACTTACGCCATAGCCTTCATCGCAAACGCGCACGCAGCGATAACAGAGGATGCAACGGGCGGGGTCGTAATAGACGACGGGCGAGAAGGGTCGCTCGGGCTCATGGTGTTTGATGTCGACGAAGCGGCTTTCGCCCGCGCCGTACTTGAAGACCATGTCCTGTAACTCGCACTCGCCGCCTTTGTCGCAGACGGGGCAATCGAGCGGATGATTGACGAGTAAGAACTCGAGCATCGACTTACGGGCTTCGACCACTAAGGGGCTCTCGGTCTCGATCACCATTCCTTCGGTGACAATGGTGGTGCAGCCGGGGAGTAACTTGGGCGAGCCGTTTACTTGCACCAGACACATGCGGCAAGCTGCTTGCAGCGTGAAGCCCTCGTAGTAACAGAAGGCGGGCACTTCAATGCCTAACTCCTTCGTCATATTGATGAGGAGGGTGCCGGGCTTAGTTTGAATATCCTGCCCGTTTAACTTCGCGTTAATAACGGTGGGGGGCGTGGTGGTGGTGGCCATAGCTATCCGATGGTGACCAATTCCGCAGAAACTTGCCGCTCCTGATGGGCCGCTAACTTCGTTTCAAACTCTCCTCGGAATTTTTTAACAATGGAGCCGGTGGGCCAAGCCGCGGCATCGCCCAAAGCGCAGAAGGTGCGGCCGAACATGTTCTTGGCGAGTTCGCCCACTAAGTCGACATCCTTCATGGTGCCTTCGCCCTGGTTGAGGCGGCCCAGAATCTTTTTAAGCCAGGTGGTGCCTTCGCGACACGGAATACACCAACCGCAGCTTTCGTGTTGGTAGAAGCTGATGATGCGCAGGGCGTAAGCCACAATGTCGGTGGTGTCGTCCAGCACGACGATGCCGCCCGAGCCGGCCATGGTGCCCGCTTTGGCGAGCGAGTCGAAATCTAGGCCCACGTTGCACTCTTCGGGCAGGAGAATCGGCGACGACGAGCCGCCGGGCTGCACAGCCTTTAAGGTACGGCCGGGACGCAAGCCGCCGGCGACTTCGTTCATCAGAAAGGGCAAGGTGGTGGAGAGCGGCATTTCGTAGACGCCCGGGCGCTGGACGTGTCCGGAAATACACATCAGCCGCGTGCCGCCGCTTTTTTCGGGGCCGTGCTTGGCAAACTCCGCGGCGCCGTCGCGAATAATGTGAGTTACAGCGCAAAAGCTCTCCACGTTGTTGAGTAACGTGGGCGATTGATACAAGCCATGGGTGGCGGGAAAGGGGGGCTTTAGGCGAGGCGTGCCGCGCTTGCCTTCGAGCGAGTTGAGCAACGCGCTTTCCTCGCCGCATTCGTAGGCACCGGCGCCCGAATGTACATGTAAGTCAAAATTCCAGCCGGTACCGAGAATATTTTGGCCGAGTAAGTTGTTTTTGTAGGCCTCGGCGATGGCCGTTTCGAGAATCGTGATGAGATAACGATACTCGCCACGGACGTAGATGTAACCTACGTTCGAATTCATGGTGAAACCGGCGATCAGCATGCCCTCGATGAGGCTATGCGGATCGTTCTGGATCAGCAAGCGATCTTTGCAGGTGCCGGGCTCGCTTTCGTCGGCATTACAGACGATGTATTTCGGTTTAGGCGACGTGCGCGGAATGAAACTCCATTTGAGGCCGGTGGGGAAGCCCGCGCCGCCGCGGCCGCGGAGGGAGGAGGCCTTAATTTCACTGATGATGGCGTCGGCACCCATGGCGACGGCTTTCTTAAAGCCATCATAACCTTGGTGGGCAAATGACGCGTCGATGGTGAAAGAATTTGGCACGCCAAAGCGGCGCGTCAAAATCTTCACCTCATGCGGACTTGGTTGATTAAACACT
>JAYVRS010000410.1:0-1950 GCA_043776185.1 Bryobacteraceae bacterium
TTGAAGTGGCGGTAAAAGAGGTGGACCAGATGTCAGACTACATCCGGCGCAACATTCAGAAGGGCATCGCGCTCGACGCCTTCGCCGTTCGGCTGCAGGCGCTCTAGTTCTTCCAGCCGCCGCCGCACCCACCCGGGCCGCAACCGGGCTTGGCGCATCCGCCGCCCATTTCCATGCCTCCACCGCCACCGGCGGTCACTGCGGCAAAGCCCGATAACTGGCGCGAGGCCGTCTTCGAGGCGCACTGGGGACACTCAGCGGGCTGCTCCGCCTCCGACATCCGGCGCAGTTTTTCAAAGCGGCTGTCGCAATCCGGGCAACGGTATTCGTACATGGGCATAGCTTTATCTTAAGTGGTGCTGATGATGCCGATCAAGGGTTTCGATGGCTTGCCGGCCTGCATAGTACCTAATCGCTCTGCTACGCTTGAAAGTGACCCCCAAGTTCCAGGAGTTTCTAACCAATAAAATGGCAATTAAAGTAGGCATCAACGGCTTCGGCCGTATCGGCCGCAACGTGTTCCGCGCGTCTTTGAATAACCCGGCGATTGAGATCGTCGCCGTCAATGACCTTACCGACAACAAGACCTTGTCGCACCTGCTGAAGTACGATTCAGTGCTGGGGCCGCTGGGCCTTCCCGTCACCTTCGACTCGGACTCCATCACCGTCAACGGCAAGAAAATTCGAGTGTTCGAAATCAAGGATCCGGCGGCCATCGATTGGTCGAGCCTCGGCGTCGAAGTGGTCATCGAGTCCACTGGTCGTTTCACCGATGCTGACCAAGCCATGAAGCACAAGCACGGCACCGTGAAGAAAGTGATCATCTCCGCGCCGGCCAAGGGCGAAGACCTCACCATCGTGCTCGGCGTGAACGACAAGGCCTACGATCCGGCTAAGCACCACATCATCTCGAATGCCTCCTGCACCACGAACTGCCTCGGACCGTTCGCGAAAGTCCTTCACGAGAAGTGGGGCATCGTCAAAGGTTCGATGACCACGATTCACAGCTATACCAACGATCAGCACGTGCTCGACCTGCCGCACCCCGACTTGCGCCGGGCCCGGGCCGCAGCGATCAACATGATCCCCACCTCCACTGGTGCCGCCAAGGCCATCGGCTTGGTGCTGCCGGAGTTGAAGGGACGCCTGGATGGCTACGCGATGCGCGTGCCGACCCCCAATGTCTCGGTAGTTGACTTAGTGGCCGAACTGAAGACGCCCGCCACGGATGCCGAAATCAATGCCGCCATGAAGGCCGCCTCCGAAGGCGAGCTGAAGGGCATCTTGGAGTACACCGAAGATCCGGTCGTCTCCAGCGACATGTTACAGAATCCCCATAGCTCCATCGTCGACGCTCAGTTGACTAAGGTGATTGGTGGGAATCTGGCCAAGGTTGTTGCTTGGTACGACAACGAGTGGGGTTACTCCAACCGCGTCGTCGACCTCGTCAAATTCCTGGGTGACAAGGGCCTCTAAGCCCTCCCGTTTCATTTACAAGTGCAAAATAGCCGCGCACTCCTTGGGGAGGCGCGGCTATTTTTCTTGGGCGGTAATGGTGAACGGCTTAGTTGATGGCCATCAACTTAGGACGATATTTCACCGTTTTTTACAATTTACTCCCTGGTGCACGTAGTACTTACCCTCAAACTTTCCGCCCATCCCACGCATGAATAGCCCCACACCCCAACTTTTTTAAAATTAGTAACTTTCTCCACTCGCAGCCACAGTTTACCTCCACCTTAGCCTCGGCGCGCGTCGATGCTTACCGAGGCTTTCGCGTACAGGGAATCAACGGGTTGACGTTGAAGCGTGTTCTCAGCGCATCCCACGCCTGCCTGCACCCTACCGGGGGAATTTCACATTCCCCAACTCTTCCTTAAGTACGGCCTCGCCCAAAACTGCGCGGCTTCCCTAATTGAGGAATTGTCCGCGACCGCTTACGATAGCTAA
>JAYVRS010000411.1:0-1949 GCA_043776185.1 Bryobacteraceae bacterium
CACCGGCACGCACAGATTATCATGCACTTCCCCAATGCACCCCTAAAACCGGAACGTTCTACTTTGCTGGGAATAGAAACTTTCTACTTTGCCTTGACATAACAATTCGGCGATCAGGCCGCGGGGGCCGTGGAGTGATAAACTAACGGGCGCAATGCGTAAACGAATTCTCCAAGTCAGCTTCGCGGCCGCTTTCGCGACCGTCGCTCTGGTGGCCTATAGCCGCTATTCCACGCGTGAATCGATGGCCCAAGCGGCCACCCATCTTTTGAACTCGCTCACCGACGAGCAAAAGG
The DNA here is from genome assembly GCA_043776185.1 of Bryobacteraceae bacterium. Classification (GTDB taxonomy): domain Bacteria; phylum Acidobacteriota; class Terriglobia; order Bryobacterales; family Bryobacteraceae; genus JALHNI01. Next base: position 297 of record JAYVRS010000411.1, read on the forward strand.
CCAAAACGATTGTCAAATTGACGAAGGGCGATGACCCGGAACTCTCGTTCTGGCACTACGTGCCCACCGAGAACATCATGACCACTTCTAAGCGAGGCCGCCTGGGCCTCACCATCGCCGAGATGACGGCCCCCCAGCGCCATCTACTGCACGCCTTGCTGAATTCGGCTCTCAGCCAACGCGGCTACTCGAAGGTTGTCAACATCATGAGCCTCGACGACATCCTCCGCATTCAGGAAAAAGACACCACCGGTCGCCGCAATTCGGATAAGTACTTTCTCACGCTGTTCGGTGAGCCCAGCGAGACCGAGCCCTGGGGCATGCGCTTTGAAGGCCATCACCTCAGCTTGCACTTCACTGTGGTGAAGGGGCAAGTTTCCGGCAGCCCCACGTTTATGGGCACGAATCCGGCTGAGGTCCGCGAAGGGCCACGCAAGGGTTTGCGCGTGCTGGGCATCGAAGAAGAGATGGGCCGGGACCTTTACAAGTCCATGACGCCGGAGCAGAAGAAGGTCGCGCTGGTGGCGGAGAAAGCCTACAACGACATTCTCACCGAGGCCAGCCGCAAGGCCGCGCTTAAGGGTCAGCCCTCCGGCTTGCCGATTTCGAAGCTGAACGCGAAGCAGAAAGCCATGCTGCAAACGCTGCTGGAAGAGTACGCCAACAATCTCCCGGAAGACCTCGCGGCGCTGCGCTTGCAACAAATTAAGACCGCCGGTAACAATCTCCATTTCGCCTGGGCGGGCGAGTCGGAGCGCGGACAGCCGCACTACTATCGCGTGCAAGGCGAGGCGTTCCTCGCCGAGTATGACAACGTCCAGAACGGCGCCAACCACGTCCACAGCGTTTGGCGAGACATGAAGGGCGACTTTGGCGAAGATTTGCTCGCCAAGCACTACGCCGCTTCTCCTCACCACTAGGTTAGGTCCCGGAATCGGGTCGTGCTAGATTTTGAGAGGGGTTCTTTGAATCCCTCTCAACGCTTTCTTCAGAGACGCATGTCGGTTCAAATTTTCTTACACGGTAAACTGCTGGGCATCGAGCCTTTCCTTTTTGGAAGCGGACCTCGAGCCGAAGTCCTATTGGGCCGCTCCCGTTGGGTGACGCTGCTCATGGAAGTGTTGCCGCGCGCCCTGCTGCGTCAGATGAACTTGTCGCCTTTGCTGCTCGGCACCGTCGGTGGGGGCGAATTCCTGGTGGTGTTGCCTTCGGAGATGCGCGACGCCGCGGATACCTTTCTGGCGGCGAGCGCTGCGGAAGTTTTGACGATGTCGGCCGGCGATCTGAAACTGATTTGGACCGCGACTGAAAATCTAGGCGATTGGTCCATAGTCCGCAAGCGTCTCACCGACGGCATGACGGCTCGTCGCGGTGCGCCCGGCTTGCCCACCGAAGACGCTTTCGCTGCCTTCGACGCGCAACCGCTCGAAGCGGCCCAAGATGAATTTGCCGCCCTGTTTGCCGGTTTGCGGGAAGCCACTTCCGTATCCTGGTCCGCCTCCGAGCCTGGCCATGTCAAGGTCGGTGAAGGTGAGCTAACCTGGAGCCTCCAGACGACTCCGCCTGAAGGGCTGATGCTGGCTCTGCACGCCGCCGACCTGCCGTCCCGCACCCGGCTCGGCGTTTTGCGCGGCGACGTCGACAACTTTGGCG
>JAYVRS010000412.1:0-1948 GCA_043776185.1 Bryobacteraceae bacterium
CATGTTGGAGGCCCAGGGTGAATGGGTGCTGTTTACCGATGCCGATCTCTCTTCGCCGATTGAAGAGGTGGAAAAGCTGATCGCCGCCGTGCGCGAGCAGAATGCCATGGGCGCCATCGGATCGCGCGCGCTCAACCGGAAACTGGTGTCGGTACACCAATCGGCGTTTCGCGAATACTCAGGTCGCTTCTTCAATCTCACCATGCGCCTCATCACCGGCTTGCCCTATGCCGATACGCAGTGCGGCTTTAAGCTCTTCCGCCGCGACGTGGCGCAAGAGGTTTTCCGGCGCGTCCATATCCCGGGCTTCGGCTTCGATGTGGAGGCCTTGTTCATCGCCCACCGCCTCGGCTACCCGGTGGTGGAGGTGCCGGTCCGCTGGGCCAATGCCGAAGGCACCAAAGTGACGATGCTGAATGGTCTCGAAGCCTTTACCGACTTATTGGTGGTGCGCTGGAATCAGCTTCGCGGCCACTACGACTAAGTGTTAGTCTGGGTTCTTGGGAGGTCGTATGAACAGAAGAACTGCTGTCGCGCTCTCGGGCGGAGTGATGGCCGGTTTCGCGCAAGCGCAGCCTGCTGCTCCCCCTAAGACGCATTTAAAAGTCGGCGACATGGCGCCCGACTTCACCGTCGCCAGCATTGCTGGTAAGCCGGTTTCACTCAAGGACTTTAAGGGGCAAAAAGGGCTCGTACTCGCCTTTTTCCCCGCCGCCTTCACCGGTGGTTGAACAAAGGAAATGACCGCGTACCAGGCTGGTATCGCAAAATTTAAAGACATGGGCTACGAGGTGGTTGGCGTTTCTACGGATAACACGCCGAGCCTCAAATATTGGGCGGAAAACGTCATCAAGCCGGATTTCACTTTCGCTAGCGATTTCGCGACGCGCAAAGCGGCGAAGGATTATGGCGTGCTGATGGAGAGTCGAGGGATCGCCAATCGGGCGACTTTTGTGATCGACACCGAAGGCAAGATCGACCACATTGAAGAAGGCAGTTCCGCAGTGGATATCACCGGCGCGTTGAACGCATGTTCCCGTAAGAAGCATTAAGCCAGACCGGCAAATCTAGGCCCCGGGGAGCGATCTCCGGGGCCCAGTGGCTGGCCCTCCCGAGCGCGGGAGGTTCACGAGCGAAAGTCCTTTGGGCGCTTGACCAGCCCGGGTGATGCCGATACGCTAGTGAAAGATCATCAGCATGAGAAAGGTTTGCGAATATGCCTCTGCAATTGCCAATCGACCTCGAAGCCCTGGTGCAACGACGCCTTGCCAGCGGTGCCTATGCCAGTGCGGAAGAAGTTCTCCGCACGGCCCTCGAAGCGCAAGACGCCGAGGATAGCTGGACCGATAGCGAGCGCCAAGCACTCGATTCCAAGATCGACCGTGCCCTGGAGCAGGTGGCCAGCGGCCGGGGCTATGGCCCCGAAGGTGCGCGACAAAAGTTGGCCACGTTGCGCGATGTTCATCTGGCGAACTTGAGCTACTAGGCTTGGAATCATTTCAACTTGCCGAAGATGCGATCCTCGACATTGATGCCATCTGGCTTTTCTTGCTTCACCGCGAAGGGCTCGATAGGGCTGATCGAGTCGTAACCGAGCTCTTCCAGAGCTTCGATCTGCTCGCAGAAATTCCCAATAGCGGGCACCGCCGTCGCGACCTCACTGATCGAGACGTGCTTTTCTACAAGATATTCTCGTATCTCATCATCTACCGTCTAGCAAGCCGTCCGCTCCACATTCTTGCCGTGCTTCATGGAAAGCGCAACGTTCGCCGCATCCTCCGGCAACGTTGACGACGCGGAGCGGCTCATACGCGGAGCTGGCGTGCCGAAGAGATCAGGGTGGAGACACTGGCACGGTACGCGGAACGGATTCTGGAGACGGCCCGGCAGACCCCTGGCTCCGACTGGACCTTGTTGATCACCTATGAAGGACAGATGCAGATGCTGG
>JAYVRS010000413.1:0-1947 GCA_043776185.1 Bryobacteraceae bacterium
GTGCCCTCATTCAGCAGACCGACTTTGGAAGTTGCCAGGACTCCGCCGCCCGCGTCAGCGACAATACCGCGTAATCCGCCGTAAGTCGACTGCGCCCAAGCCACGGTTCCCCACAATGTAATTGAAAGTAAAGCTTTTAGGCCTAACCTCATACCAGTTTCCCCTGTTCAGATGTTAAGTGGCGCGCTCAGGGCGGAGAGCACAGCGGCCCGAGTGGGCCATCTGCAACAAGGCAGCTTGGGAAGAGTCGGGGAGGTCGCTCAAGCGCAACCTCAATTAACCCAAGTTGAGCGGTGAGGCTCGTTTAGAATATTGTAAGGCCAGATTTCACGCTGTGCCGTGTGAAATATCGCTGATAGATTTTATTGATGAGAGGTTCATGCCATGCTCACCGAATTGAGACAACTCTTTGATCGCGACTTGACGCAGTTAGCGACCGAGGTCAATCTTTACGTGAGCGACGAGTCGTTGTGGAAGGTGATACCCGGAACCACAAATTCCGGGGGCAATCTGGTACTGCATTTGTGCGGCAATCTGAGGCACTACATCGGCTTTCGCCTCGGCCAAGTGGACTATCGACGTGACCGGCCGGCCGAGTTTGCCTTGCTTGGCCTCTCGCGGGGAGAACTGCTCTCGCTGATAGAATTGGCTCGCCAGGCGGTCGTCACGGCCCTCTCGGCGATGCCCGCCGCGCGCCTCGATGACATTTATCCGGAGGAAGTGCTGGGGTCACCCATCGCAGTCGGCTATTTTCTGATTCACCTAAACGGACACCTGCGCTATCACACCGGCCAAATCAACTACCATCGCCGCTTGGTTACCGGGGGGTAAGTTCGGCCAGCTCGATCGTCACCACGCCACGGTAACGCGCGCCGCCCAGCGTCGTGACAAAGCCATCCAGTTGGTAGGTGCCGGCGGGCAGAATCTGGCCATCGGCGCCGCGCAAGGGTACGAGAGCCGCCCAATTGTGCTCCTTCTTGATCCGCAAACTCTGCAGCGCTTGAGTAAAACCGCGGCCGTCACTCCATTTGAAAACCACCTTGCCGGCGCTATTCGTCAGCATGTATTCGATCTCCTGGCCGCTGCCAAACTCCAGCACCACGTCGTCTTCCGAACGGAGGGTCATGCGGGCGAACACCGTCGGAGTGTCGCGGGCATCGCGGAGGTACACGGCCTTGTCGGTACTGACGGAAAACGTGGTCTCGGCCGTCGAAATCAGCACGGTGCCGTTGATACGGGCGTAGGTAAGGTTGTAGGTGCGAGGGCCCGCAATGGTGATGTCTGTCCGTCGCAAAAGGCCGACGTAGGGCAAGTAATAGTCGGTGGTGAGGCCGGCGTCAGAGCACGTCAAGCCACCATAGCGGATCGCGGCCACGCCACTGAAATCGCCGAGCGGAAAATTATCTTTAAAGTCCCTAGTCTCCACCTGGGCGGTGGTATTGCAGGGATGCACGGTGGTGGGGAAACTGACGCCCTCGCGCGCGGCAAAGTTCAGGTACGGACGCTCGGTGCGCGACTCGCGGTCGTAGTTCACCAGCACTCCGTCCGCCGTCGACCTCAGCCAGGCTTCACTGAAGAGGCCCGTCAGCACGGCATAGGTGTTGCCATTCACCGTCTCCTGACGTGCCACCGAAAGCACCTGCTGAGGGCCGTTCACGGTGCGGTAGATCCATTGGTTCCCGACTTGCAACGGTAGGTATTCGGGAGTCTGGGCGACCGCGGAAGTCGCCAACATCAGCCAGATTGTCAAATTCCTCATCTCTCCATAATCCCTCTAAACGTCAGACCCCGGCACAGCAATTGGCAAGATATTTACAACTTAGGCCGTGGACTGAGTTCCAATAGCAATAGGGAGAGATGATCGCTGTGCAGTTTGTAGGATGTCTTTTGTTACTGACCTCGGGATTGATGGCTCAGGGCCATTCCATGAGTGACGCCGAGATTAAG
>JAYVRS010000414.1:0-6249 GCA_043776185.1 Bryobacteraceae bacterium
CGCGTGGCCCATCTCCATCAATTCGCGCAGCGTGTAGATGTTGCCCAGGCTTTTGGACATCTTCGAGAAGTCCATCAGCAGGTGTTCGCAATGCAACCAGAATCGGGCGAACGGCCGGCCGCTGCAGCCTTCCGATTGCGCGATCTCGTTTTCGTGATGCGGAAACAGCAGATCGATTCCGCCGGCATGGATATCGAGCGTTTCGCCCAGATACTTGGTCGCCATGGCCGAGCATTCAATGTGCCAGCCCGGACGACCCTTGCCGAACGGCGTGTCCCAAAATGGCTCGTTCTCTTTGCGGCTCTTCCACAGCACAAAGTCCCGCGCATCGTCCTTGTCGTACTCGTCGACGTCCACCCGCGCCCCGGCCCGGATCCCGCCAAAGTCGTTATGCGACAGCTTGCCGTATTCTGGAAACTTGCCGATCCGGTAATACACGCTGCCGTCCGTCTCGTAGGTGAAGCCCTTCTCCTGAAGCTTCTCGATCATCGCCACCATCTCCGGAATGTGTTCGGTAGCGCGCACCATCCGCCACGGCGGCACGAACCGCATCTTGGCGCAGTCCTCGATAAAACCCTTCTCAAATTGCGTCGTATACTCGCCCATCGGCACGCCCTTGGCCATGGAGTTACGGATGATCTTGTCCTCCACGTCGGTGATGTTCATCACGTCGTGCAGCACGAAATCGCGGGCGCGAAGCCAGCGGCGCAAGATGTCGTTGAAAGTGAACGTCCTCAGATTACCGATATGCGCGTAACTGTACACAGTGGGTCCGCAGGTATACATACGGACCGTGTTGTTCTCGGACGGGACAAACTCCTCCACTTGGAGGGTGAGACTGTTATAAAGGCGAATACCCAAGTATTTATCGTACTATGCGGCTTTGGGCGTCCCGCGCTTCGGACAAACTCTGCCTAACCTCGTTCGTCAGAGCCGGTGTCAAATTGGGTGCCAGACGCGTGAGTGTCACGATGAGCTGCGATGTCGTCTGCAGGTTCAGACCCAGGGTCACGGTGATTCCGACAATTTGCGGATGCTTCGCGAAGAGACCCTTAGCTAAGGCTTTGGCAAAGGCCTCGGGTGCCAAATTCGACGAGCCGGCTTCACGGATGATTATGCTTGCTTCAGTCCGCAGGACACTTACTTCGACGAACTGATCGTCTTTCAGGCTGTCCAGATAGACCAGTGTCAGGTCCGTGCGGGCAGGTCGGCCTCCCAGCGGCTCGAACGAAGCAATCATGTTCGAACTGACGAGCCCGCGGGCCGTTTCACCCGGCGGGTCCTGACCCATCAACGCGAGGCTCAACAAGACAAATGGAAAGAGGCTCTTCATCCTTCCAGCTTAACCGTTGCCGTACCAAGTACCAACCGGCCGGGGTACCCGCCCAACGGTCTGTACTCTTCTGCCTTGCGTTGTCTTACGCTGAATGGGATGCGCACCTACCGCCTAGTGAGTTTGTTATATGCCACCAATTTCCTGGTCGCCCTGGCCGTGCCTCGTTGGGGCTATGCGCTCGGCTGGCTGCTGCTGGCCCTGGGCTACCGCATCATGGACGGCATCCCCACGAAGCTCTGGCAGGCACAACGCGCCCAAAAGTGGAACTCAACCCGCTGGGTCTCCGGCCACCTCTGCCTCAACCTTGCCGTACTTTTCCTTTTCCTCGACCTCCTCCGCGACCGCCTCTTCCCTTAAGCCATACCTTTCGGCTAAACTGAAGAAGTCTCCTTGCTGGGAGATCGTTCAATGGTAGGACAGCAGACTCTGACTCTGCTTATCGGGGTTCGAGTCCCTGTCTCCCAGCCACTCTTTTCCCCTCAAAAAACTCCTGCAGCAGGCGTTGGCACTCCGCCCCAAGCACGCCCTCCACCACTTCCACCCGATGGTTCAGCAAGTCGCTGTCGGCGAGCTGAAACTTGCTCCGCACTCCCCCAAAGCGCAGATCTCTCGCGCCAAATACTAACCGCCCCACGCGCGCATGGACGATGGCTCCGGCACACATCACGCACGGCTCTAGCGTCGAGTAGAGCGTGGCATCGTTCAGGCGGTAGTTGCCTGTCCGTTTGGCCGCTTGACGCAACGCGAACATCTCCGCGTGCGCCGTAGGGTCCAAGTCGCCAATAGGACAATTCGACCCTTGGCCGACAATCACGCCGTCTTTTACCAGCACCGCCCCCACTGGCACTTCGCCCCTCAAGCCAGCTAACTCAGCCAGCCTCAGGGCCTCGCGCATGAATCGTTCGTCATTCATTTCCTAATGAACCCTGACCGTAAGGGACTGTGAAAAAATGCGCCCCTAAGTGGCTGATAACGAACCCCGACCGTGAGGGAGGGGATGTCAAAACCAATGGGCAAATCGATTTTTTCACAGTCCCGTATGGGAGGGATCCGCCATGCGATCTTATCCAGCGCCTCGCCTAAAAGTTAAACCGATCCAGCGTAATCCCCAGGAAAGCCACGCACATCTCGTCTTCCGTCCCCTCGCCCCAAGTCACTTTCTTGGGCGGGTTGCTCGGATTCCGCGGATTATTGGTAGTGTTGTCGTACTTGCACGTCAAGCGCAACGTGGATCCCGCAGCCACGCTCTGCTGATTGACGAACGTATAAGGACCCTGCCAGTTGAAGTCCCACGCATCGATCTTGATCAGCGGCGTCGTCGTGCCGCCGCGCACCATATCGACGCTGATCTCCTTGCCCAGCAAATGCATATGCGGGAAGACGTTGATCACCTTGTGGTCCAGCAACAGCGGAATCGTGAGGTTCAACGATTCCACGTGGTCAGCCTTATCCGGCGGAATATTCAAACGCTGTTGCACCAGCGGTAAGAAGAACATCGGCTTCTGCACCTTCGTCTTGGCGAAGTAAATGCCCACCTGCGTCTGGTCAGGAGCGCGCGAAACATTGGTGTAATAGTGCACCTGCATGATGATGCGGGTCTTCTTGCCGAGCGGAATGCCGATGCCATCCGGTAACAGGTGCGCGCGGGTTCCCGGCGCCCACCCGCCAAGAGTGTAACTCAAACTCGACGCGAGATTGCCAATGTCTGCCAAGCTCAGATTGCCGGTGATCGGCGTGCCCGGCCCGCCCAGGCAGCTGTATCCCGGGCCCTCCTCGGCGGCATCCAGTTCTTCGGCCTTCCCCGTCGAATCCAAGTAAAGAATCACATGATGGACGGCAGCTCGGTTACCTGGCAACACGTCAATGGCACTCACATATTTGTCCTCGTCGATGCCCGTCGGAATCACGAAGCACCGGTAGGTATCCTTGGCCCGGGGCGGCGTGAAGGCCTCCGGCATCTTCACGATCAGGTCCGGCTCGCCTAAGGCCCAGTCACCCTTCGCCGGCGACTCTTCCGGCATCTCGGCCACGTCGCCGAGTGGTGTTCCCCTGTCCACCCACGCCAGCAAATCGCTCTTTTCTTGCGCCGTCAATCCGAAATTATCGCGAAACTCACCATGTCCCGCCACCGGTTTCCAGGGCGGCATCAACCCAGCGCTCACCACCCGTTTGATGTCTTCCGACCACGCCACCGCATCGTCGTAGGTGGCCAACGCAAACGGCGCAATGTCGTTAGGGCGATGGCATTGCTGACACTTCCCCTGCACAATGCGGGAGACTTCTTTGGCGTACGTCACCTCGGCGGCCATCGGGATTGTCGTCAAAACGCTTAGCAGAAATACTTTTCGCATAGATCCTAAAATGGGCGCACTCCGCCCCCTTTACTATAAACCGGACACCGGGGAAACGTTGCGCCTACTTCCCGTCGAAGCCGAATTCTGTTACAGTTCGATTATCTAGGGTCAATTGGTGCCTCGTAGCCGCCAACCCTAATTGTTTGAGGGCCACTCACCCACACGGGTGGAGGGCCAAGTTTCACTTCTAGGGGCAATTTATGTCGAAACGCTTCACTTTCGCACTGATTCTCATGGTCGGCCTAGCGCTTTCGCTTGCCGCCCAAACCACCTCCGAAATCCTCGGCATCGTCACTGATGAGTCCGGCGCGGTCGTTGCCGACGCCAAGCTCGTCGCCAAAAATATCGAAACCGGGCTCACCTACTCCGGTGCCAGCGGAGAAAGCGGCCAGTTCCGCATGCCGCTCTTGCCCCCTGGTAAATATCAGGTCACTCTCGAGAAGCCGGGCTTTGCCAAGTACGTCCAGAATGGCCTCGAACTTCAACTCGGCCAACGCGCCGATTTGGCGATCAAGCTCAAAGTCTCCTCCTCCGCTGAAACCGTCACCGTTTCCAGCGAAGCGCCCCTCATCAACACTTCCAACTCGGAGGTGGGCGTCAATATCGATAGCAAGCGCATCTCGGAACTGCCCCTGTCCCCTAACCGGAACATCCTGAACATCGCCCTCCAGGTGGCCGGCGTCAGCCAGCTTTCCTCTGGCAACTCCACCTTCGCCTCGGGTGGCGTCGCGTTCTCCGTCAACGGCATGCGAACGCGCTCCAACAACTTCATGATCGATGGCGCGGATTCCAACAATCCCTCCGTCGGCGGCTTGGTCCAGGAGATCAACAATCCCGACACCGTCGCCGAGTTCCGCATGATCACCAACCAGTTCTTGCCCGAATACGGCCGCGCCGCCGGTTCCGTCATCACTCTCACCACCAAGAGCGGCACCAACGCCTTCCACGGCACCGGCTACTGGTTCTACAACTCGAACGCCTTCAACTCGCGCTCCAACCTCGACAAGCGCACCTTCACCAAGGCCCCTTGGCGCAACGAGCACCAGCGCGCCTTCACCTTCGGCGGACCCGCCATCAAAAACCGCACTTTCTTCTTCGGCTCCGTCCTCCGCTCCACCGATAACCGCTTCGCTTCCGGCACCGCCATTGGCGCCGCGCCCACCGAAGCCGGCCGTCAGGCGCTACAGTCTATTGCCGCCAGCCGTCCCCAAGTTCGCGCCTTGCTTGAAAACTTGCCGGCCGCCCAAAGCTCCACCGGCGCTTCTATCAACGTCACGGCCGACGGCCGCACCATCAACGTGCCCACCGGCACCTTGGCTGGCGCGGCACCCAATACCTTCGCCGCCTGGCAATCCAGCGCCCGCGTCGACCATCGCTTCAGCGAAAAGCACAATCTCTTTGGACGCATCATGTACGACACTCGCCAAAGCGTCAGCGGCCAAGCCGTTCCGTCCGGCCTCACTACTCTCGGGCCCGCCGTTCGTAGCGCCTACAACGTTGGACTTACCAGTAACTTCGGCACCAGTATGTTCAACGAACTGCGCCTCAATTATCAGCGGCTCACCAGCGTCAGTAAGGCCTCCGACGAGAAGGCCATCAACATCCCCAGCATCGAAGTAGCCGCCCTAGGACTAGTCGGTTTCAATGCCGCCGATTCCCGCACCGCCATCGGCCTCGCCGTCAATCTGCCTCAGTCGCAGATCGCCAACAATTACCAAATCGCCAATAACTTCTCGCTCTTGAAGGGCAAGCACGCTTACAAGATGGGCGTCGACATGCGCCGCGTGGAACAAGTGCAGGACTTTAACCCCACCCTTCGTGGACGTCTGAGTTACGAGACCCTGCAGCAGTTAGTAGATGACGCGCCCGCCGTGCAGTCCATCAATATCCTGCAACCCGGCCTGCCCACCTTCCAGAATTATCGCTATTACGATTACTTTGCTTTCTGGCAAGACGAATGGCGCATCAAGCCCACCTTCACCCTCACCTACGGCCTTCGCTACGAAACTCCCGGTAACGCTTTCGCCTGGTTACAAAAAGTGAATAACCAAGTGGTGGCGGCCAACAATAATAACCCTGGCTACCGCATGGACCCCGCCCCGCCGCGCGACCGCAATAACTGGGCCCCGCGCGTCGGCTTCAACTGGCGTCTGCCCAAGATGGGCTTTATTACCGGCGACAACAAGATGGTGCTCCGTGGCGGTTACTCCCGCACTTACGACCTCATTTTCAACAATGTCGCGCTGAATATCTATAGCGCCTGGCCGTTCACCCAAGTGGAGCAGCGCGCAGCCGGCACGCCCGGTGGCTTCGCTTATATCAACGGCATCCGCTCCGGCGCCGTTCGCGCCCCGGCACCGACCGCGCCAAACTTGATCACCCGCACCATTGTCGACGCCAACTTCCGCGCTCCCCTTGCCGAACAGTACTCGGTCAACTTACAGCGCGAATTGAAAGGCGGCATGGCCGTCACCGCTGGCTGGATCGCCACCAAGGGCACGGCATTGTTCCAGTCATTAGACGGCAATCCCACCGTCCCCGGCTCCGTCGGCGCCACCC
>JAYVRS010000415.1:0-1945 GCA_043776185.1 Bryobacteraceae bacterium
TTAACACGGTCTCCAGGGGGTTATAGACCATGTCAAACACCACATCCGCGGGAATGATGTCGTCGAAGAAGCACTCGTCCATTTTGGGATACATGCCGAGCGGCGTCGAGTGGACGATCGCATCGAATTTCGTGGCTTTCGAAATCTGTTCGCGCGCCATGCTGTCACCGCCGCAAGCCTTAGCCAGCGCGCGGGCACGATCCGGGTTTCGCCCGACAATCGTCACCTTCGCCCCCGCATCAATCAAGGTAAAGGCCGCACTACGAGCCGCGCCCCCGTTGCCGGCCACCAAAACGGAGCTCTTCGCCAGCCGCAGATGCTTCGCCAGCGGCTTGACCACGGCCGCCGCATCCGTATTGGTACCACGCCACTTGCCACTCTTACGCCACACGGTATTGACGGCTCCAATGCGGCGGGCCAAGGGGTCCACGACATCTAGATAGCGGATGATCTTCTGCTTATGAGGAATCGTGACACTGAAGCCAGCCACGGGCATCGCTTCGGCAAACTGAAAGAAGTCTTTCAGCTGCGTGGGCGACACCAAAAACGGGAGGTAGATCGCGTCCAAGCGTCGCGCCTGAAAAGCCCGGTTGTGGACCTGCGGCGAAATCGATTGGCGGACCGGATCCGCTACCACCCCAAACACCTTGGCCGCTTTCGTGAACTTGTCGAAGCGATAGAGGTTCCGCAAAGTGCGGGCATTGATCTGGCCGGCCGCCGTACCTTCGGCCGCCAGCGGCGAAGCATAGGTGAACAGACAGCCCAGCGACGGCGTCAGCACGCGCGTCGGAAAACCGATCTCACTCATCGCCAAAAGGATCAAGGGCACCTTGGCCGTCTTGGCTAACTCCAGCACGCGGGTATTGTCGCTTGGTTTGCGAGCGGTGGTAACTAACTTATACCCGTCGGCCGGAATCTTCATCATGCGGCGTAACACGGGCTCCACGGCCGGCGTGCCGTCGTAATTGTGATAGCTGATGATGACGGTGGCTTTGCTGCGCAACGCCCCGGCTTTCACCTGCGCACTCTCGGCCGTCTCGATCTCGATATCGATGGCGATCGCTCCCGCCTCGACGGCCCCGTCCAAGATCGCCAACTGCTCATCAATGCTGCCATTGAAACGGCCATGATTTTGATGTCGGCGGCAAGTTGCCAGCAGTTTCACTTCCGGGTGCGCTTCTAGAAAATCCTTGATGACGGCAATTCCCTTGCGCGGCGTTTCCAGATAATCAAGCCGGAACTCAAGGAATGTCTCGCCCGCTTCTACTTCACGTTTGGCGTGGCTTAATAACTTCTGTGGCTCGGCGAAACCAAGCGCGATGCAAACACGAGGCAGAGCGGTACGGGAGGGCATAGAACAGAGGCCAAGCATAACATAGTGTTATCGCTTAACTGGGAAGGTCCCCAGACTGAACGACGGGATCAACGACCGGCGCAACTGCCGGCGCGGGCACGGGCGGAGGAGTGAGCCGCCGGCTTAGCTCCCGAAGAATCGTGGCCGTGCGGGTGGTGCCGACGCGCGCGACGCCCATGGCCCGCACCTCCAGCAATTGATCGAGGTTCTCAATGCCCTGCCCTACTTTTACCTGCACATAGGGCCGGCACTTACGCACCAGCAACCGCACATCGTCCATCGTCGATCCCAGCATCGCGCTGCCGGTGGAAGTGGTGAGGCCATCCACGCTGGAGCGTTTGGCAATCTTGCAGGCCACCAGTTTCTGCTCCTCACTCAACAGCGAAGCTTCCAACATGACGCGCAACTTACCGCCGCTTTCGTGACAGGCTTCCGCCATCTGCAGGAGTTCATTCTCGATGTACTGAAATTGCCGCGAAGCCAACCGTCCCAGATGGATGACGGCTTCGATCTCCCGGCACCCACGCCGCAGAAGATCCCGCGTCTCATAAAGCTTCGACGCCGTCGTCGTGGCACCGTGGGGATAGGCCA
>JAYVRS010000416.1:0-6247 GCA_043776185.1 Bryobacteraceae bacterium
CGTGTTTACGAACTGAGCGAGCGCGTGTGGCCACCCCTACCCCGATCTGAAGGGGATTGAAACGACGTCCGCACCTTGCATCATGCCGACCGGACCCGAGCCGTGGCCACCCCTACCCCGATCTGAAGGGGATTGAAACTGACAGTTCAACACGCCGGTTTGCGGAAAGTTGAGACCGTGGCCACCCCTACCCCGATCTGAAGGGGATTGAAACTATTGCTTGGAGCCTGTCCCGTCGTCTTTTACGACAGTGGCCTCCCCGCCGCCTTCACCGCCGTCAGCGCCTGATCCGCCGTCACCGGGCAATCCAAAACCAAATGCACATGGGTCCTCCGCACATGGATCGCCAGCAACCCCCACCCGCGTCGCACAGCCAGCGACTTCACCGCCTCCACCAGCAGCGGTCGATGCTCACTCGTCAGAGAAAAAGGCTCCTGCCCCATCGCCCGCCGCATCGCCCCCTCGAGACCCACATGCGCTGCCCGATGACGCATCCCCTCCTTGCGACGTTCAAACGACCCCGCCTCCGCCCCAGGCAGATGCGTCCCATAGCCAGTAAAAGTCAAGAAATAGACCTCTCCTCAAAGCCAAAGTTCTCCCCTATGTTTTAAAAAAACCCTTTTTCCCCCGCAACAGCGAAATCGGCGAACCCCACCCCAACCCGCAGCCCCCACCACCACCGAAACATCACCGCCAACAACACCTGGCAAAACCCTCCGGCCGCGCCCGAAGGAAGCGGGCCAACGCCTCCGTCGCCTGAATCGGGCCCGCCCTTCGACGCGGCTCGAAGACTCAAGTCCATGCCAACGAGGGGTCAGCGCGAGGAGGGAGCCGCCAAGTCGCTCAATCGCGCGGAGCCACATAGAGCGACATGGGCTCCCCTTGGCCGTAAACCAAACATGAATCGCGGCCTCCACCTCTTTCGCCCCAGGCAGAACCCGAGTGCTGCCATAGCGCGTCCACCGGCGCCGGTCAGCCGCCTCAAAGCCGGCCCGATTGAAAGCGGCGCTCGCCGCCGCCTTCACCGCCGTTAACGCCAGCTCCGCCGTCACCGGGCAGTCGAGCACGAGGTGCACATGCGTGCTTCGCACATGAATGGCCAACAGGCCCCAGCCACGCCGCACGGCGAGCGCCTGCACCGCCGCCGCCACCAGCGCCATCACCAGCGGCCGATGCCCGCTCGTCAGCAAAAACGGCTCCTGCACCATCGCCCGCCGCATCGCCGCCGCAAAACCTGGGTGCGCCGGCCGAGCCCGCGTCCCCGTCGCCCGCCGCTCGAAGGAGCCCGTTGCAGCGCCATGCAGATGGCTCCCATAGCAAGTAAAGGTCAGGAAATAAACCATCCTCCCCATTTCTCCCACACTCGGTTGGCCAGCTTCGTCAGACCTTCCTCATAGTTGCCGTTTTCGATGTCCCGGTTATATTCCAGCGGTTGCAGCACCTCCGCCTTCACTTTGTTAGTTATTCTGGCGAATTCCCCCGAATAGCTCCAGAGGCCGAAACTAATTCTAGATTTCAAAGAGTGGAACCGGCCACAATATCTTACGGATTTCTTGAGTCATCAGTGTGGTACGCTCGTCTTCTCAAGATAAAGCCACCGCAATGTCAAAGCCAGCGCCAGAGTGTTTATTCGTTGCTCCTCTTTCGTCCAACCAGAAGGGCGGATTCACCTTCGCGTGCGAAGTAGTAACTCCCATGCTTGGCGGTGGTGCGGAGCCTCGGACACCACATGCCGCAGATAGCGGGTTTCGCATTCGACCGCCTTCCATCCGCGGCCACTTACGCTTCTGGTGGCGAGCCGTTTGCGGATCCCGACACACCGTGGTACCCAGCAAACTCCGAGAACTGGAGGCCGCACTCTGGGGCTCGACATCCCAAGCAAGCAGGGTGCGCCTTCGCGTGGATATGGACAATCCTGGGCGCAACCTCACGCAGCAAGAACAAAACACTCTTCCGGAAGCAACTCCGATTTACCCCATCCAGAATGCCGACCGTGGCAAGGTAATTGTTGCTATGCGGTTTCGGGTCACACTCCGGCTTTCACGATCCTTGGACCAACTCGACTCGTCTTTCGAAGAGGAGTTCCGTGATCTCCAACGCACGGCTTTCGCTTGGACCCTTTTCGGTGGCATCGGCTGCCGCACCCGCCGCGGTATGGGGGCGTTGGTCTGCACCGATTTTCGGCAGCAAGACTATCAACTATCATTGCGGCCCGACACCCCCGGTGGTGACCCGCGTTTCTTCCTTCCAGTATGGGGCGACCTGCGTACCTCGACCCCTCCGCCTTGGCCTCACTTATGCCAGCGGCCCATGCTTCGCAGTGTTGCGACCGGCAGCCTGCCCATTACGGCAATGAATGATCTCATTGATGATTTGCGGTCGTATCGTCAAACCGGAACAAACAGCGAGTTTGCTTCTCATGCGCGCACTTACGCCTGGCCGGATCCAATTCGTCGATGGCCTTCAGGGTTATTGTTGCGTCCCATTCGTATCGGAAATCAGTGGTACAAAATGGCCGTACCCCTGGAAATGAAAACCTCCATTCTTGATCGGAACCACCGCCCGTACCCCGATGGCATTGACCATGCCCTTAATTTCTTCTGGGACGAATTGGGATATCGATGAGCCACTTGATCGCCCTCTCCATCGGCCCGGTACAGAGCTTCATTGCTGCCGCGCGCAGGACTCGCGATCTTTGGGGCGGCTCGGTCTTGCTCTCCGAACTGAGTAAGTCGGTCGCCAGAGCCATCGCGAGCGCCGCGCCCAACTCACTCATTTTCCCCGCGCCGGATAACCCCTCGCTTGACTTAGCCCCCGATAGCCCTTTCCTCGTGGCCAACATAGTCCTCGCCCAGATCCCAGGCGACGCGGAAACTGCGCGCGCCTTAGTTGAAAAGGCTGCCGAAACCGCCGAAACCCGCTGGCAGGAATTTGTAACCGAGGCCTATTCGCAAGTTAGCCCCTATGTCGACGCTGCCCGCTGGGAACAACAAAAACATCACGTTCTCGAGGTTTACGCCGCCTGGGAGCCCGTTACCATCAGTTCCTACCGATCCGCCCGAGCAACCGTGATGAGCCGCCTTGCCGCACGCAAAAGCTGCCGCGACTTCCTTTCTTGGCCCGGTGTCGCTGGGGTTCCGAAGTCTTCTCTCGACGGAGCTCGGGAGAGCGTTTGGGATCCTGACAGAGTCAAGCAAATGCCCCCCCATATCGCCGCACGGCTGCGCCTTGGCCGTCAGGAGCAATTGGACGTCATCGGCCTCACCAAGCGCCTCGGTCTCGGCAATCGGCAATTTCCCTCCGTTGCTCGTCTTGCGGCCGAAGACTGGGTTCATCGCCTTGACGACCAGACTCTCACCCAGCTTGCCGCCGCCGCCACCAAGCTCACTCCGCATGGTCTGGCCCAGTTCTCCCCTTCCCGTTTTCCCCAATTCGCTCCCTTCCCTTTCGAGGGTGCCATGCTTTTCCCCTCCCGCTTGCGAGAGTTTCAAGACCCTCCAGATCCGGAAGTCGTTCGCACGTTGACTGCGATTCACCATACATCCGGGACCCCTTCGCCCTATCTGGCGGTCCTAATGGCTGACGGAGATCGCATGGGCGCAACCCTGGCCGCCATGTCGTCACCTGACGAACACCGGCGTTTCTCCCAAGCACTCGCCGCTTTCGCTGCTACCGCAGGGCAAATCGTCCAACAACATCGAGGAGCCCTGATTTATGCCGGAGGGGACGACGTTCTCGCCATGCTGCCGCTGTCTACCTCTCTCACCTGCGCTCATGCCCTGAAACAGAGTTTCTCTGGATCTCTATCGGCCTGGGCTGGCCTCACTCTATCCGTCGGAATCACTATTGGTCACGCACTCGAAGATTTAGAAGACCTCCTCGAACGAGCTCGTCGGGCCGAGCAGCATGCCAAATCTCCTGACCGGAATGGCCTCTCCATCCACTATGCCCCTCGCAACCAGGAGGGTCGTACCGTCCGGCTGCGCTGGAATGAGACTGAAACCGGTGTTGACGACGCTCATCAGGAAATGTTGCGCCTTCAGAACTACTTCTACGTTGGCGCACTGCCGGATAAAGCTGCGTTTGAATTATCCCTTCTCTCCCGCCACTATCACTATTGGCCAGTGAATCATGTGCAACTCGTCGCGGCACTGCGCGCCGATGCCCTTCGGATTCTGTACCGAAAAGCTGGCGTTCCCCCGAAGGTGCTGAGTTGGTTACGCGATTGGATCAATCGGAGAGTCGGCTCAGCCAGCGACTTGTGTCACATCGCAGACCAGTTGGTAATCGCCCAACACCTAGCCCAACAAATTGGCACGGAGGTTGCGATTGCCTGAGTATTTCTTGCAAATCGACCCACGCGACCCCCTCGTCATCCGGGATGGTCGCCCTTTTGGGGCTGACTCCGGAACCAAGATGCGTACGCTTGCCTGGCCGTATCCCCAAACAACCACCGGCACCGTACGAACGCTCATCGGGAAATCCCAAAGTCATGGATTTGACGCTGCAGGTATCGAGAGCCTATTACAAGTCGCAGTTGCGGGCGTTCTTCCGCAGTCCTCCGGAGCGCTCTTTCTTCCCACGCCCGCTGACCTCGTTTGTCGGTCCGAGCCCACGCCGCAAGCCCTTTCACTTCGGCCTGAACCTCATCCCGGCAAATGCGTACTTGCTCCTGTCGCCCTTGCCCACCTTCCGGTTCTTCCCCAGGGCACCGGGGAGTTTAAGCCTATCCGTCCGGGGCCCTTTGTTCCGGCACAATGGATGACCGACTGGCTACTGGAACAGCCGCTGCCGTTCAGTGCCGGTGATTTCACTGTCTCTCCCGTTCTACCCGAACGACGCCAGCACGTACAAATCGACCCCGCAACCAACGCCGCCCAGGACGAAATGCTCTTCTCCACGGTCGGCATCCGCTTACGTGCAGGCTACTCGTTAGCTGCCCGAGTAAGGGGTGATGCCGCCATTCAGGCCACCCTAAACTCACTACGCGCCTTCCATCCCCTCGGCGGAGAGAGACGTCTCGCTTGGTTCGAAACGATGAAACAGCCCGCCCAGGGTTGGCTATGCCCCGAGCCCATCCACGCCGCTTTGGCCATCGCTCCCCGTGTCCGTCTCGTCCTCGCGACTCCGGGTCTCTTCGCCGCCGGTTGGCTACCCGGATGGCTCGCCGAAGAAGGCATCGTGCCCGGTACTCGTTCCGTCCGTCTACGCTTGCTCTGCGCGGCCCTTGATCGTTGGCTTCCGGTCTCTGGTTGGAGCTATGATCGTCGCACCTTCGGTCCCAAAGCGGTCCGCCGCTTGGCTCCTGCCGGTGCCGTCTATTTCTGCGAGGTCCTCGCCGGGTCAGACCCGGCAGAGTTGGCCGCCGCTTGGCTCGAACCTATTTGTGATTCTCCCCAAGATGGGCGCGATGGCTACGGTCTCGCCCTCTGGGGCACTTGGAACTATCATGTCTAATCGCCTTCTCTTGATCCATGCTATTTCTCCCGTTCACATTGGTACGGGCTCGGGAATCGGTTACATCGACCTACCCTTGGCCCGTGAAACACTAACCAACTGGCCCTATGCCCCGGGCTCAGCACTCAAGGGCGTCCTATCGGATTATCATCAAGCTTCTCAGCCAGCCCAGCGGCGCGCCGATGCGCGCCTCCGTGCGGCGTTTGGTGTCGCCGACGACGGACAGTCTTCTGGCAGCAACGCAGGAGCCCTCGTCCTGTCGGATGCCAACTTGCTCCTTTTGCCGATTCGCAGCATTTACGGCACATTCGCGTGGGCCACCTGTCCGCTCGCCCTTTCACGGTTCAGCCGCGACCTAGAAGCCACCGGACGCGCCGTGCCACCCCTAAAGTTTTCCAGGGTCTGCGCCTCCGTCGCCCCCGCGCCCCGCTCAGCCCTTCTCCCCGCTGCGCCACCCAACTCGAGCACTGTTTATCTGGCGGACGCCGATATCGCGGTTGAGAATGCGCCCGCCGCCGCCGATTGGGCCACCACGCTGGCGGAACTATTGTTTCCTGCTACGTCTCCATGGCGAGCCATGTTTCTCGCCCGATTCCTAGTCCTTCCGGATGATATGTTCAGCTTCTTTGCTGAGAAGGGAACGGAAGTGGCTACCCGTGTGCGTATCGATCCCGAAACCAACACCGTCGCCAGGGGCCAACTCTGGACGGAGGAGTCGCTCCCGCCGGAGACGGTTCTCGCGGGAATCGTCTGGAGCGATCACAGTTACCATCAGTCTGCACAGTTTCCC
>JAYVRS010000417.1:0-6241 GCA_043776185.1 Bryobacteraceae bacterium
TCGCTGCCGCTCTTAGTGGCAGCGATCACCACGCGATTGGGCTTTTGCAAAGCGGTGATGGAAGCGCCGCTGGCGGAAGTGGTGTTGACGATCAGTTGCTTTTTGGCTTTCACCCGATCAAGCAACGCGGCCAGTTCGACGCCCGATAAGTCGGAGCCCGGTAAGTTGATCTTATAGTCGACCCCATCGAAGGTGCCGTGGCCCACCAGGAACACCACCAGATTGTCTTCGGCCACCGCATCGGCTGAAATCTTCTCGAAAGACTCGCGGATCTTGGCTTTGGTGGCCAGCAGGCCCACGTGCAGATAGCTTTTAGATTCGGGCGTACCCGACACTAACTTATGCGCTTCCGTCACTAGACCGGCGAAACGGGTTTCGTATTCCGGTTCGCCGCCTAACCCGGCCACCGTCACATAGTAAGTGGTGGCCGGTAACGGCAGACAACTAACCAACAGGAGGAAAAGTCTCAAACCACGCCCCACTTTCGTCGTAGCATCCATTCGGTGGCGCGCAATAATAGGATCATGAAGAAGATGATCGGCAGATTCCACAAGTCCTTCGCCTCGCGAACCGTGATGCCGGCTTCGGAGTAAGAAACGTCCTTGGCGAGCTTCGCCGCGTTGGCGCGCGTGTAGTAGACGCCGCCGGTTTGGGAGGAAAGCTTTTCGAGTAACTCGCGATTCTGCTCGGAGCCGAAGTTCTCAGCGATGCCATCTTCGCGGCGGAAGTTGAACAGATCGGTGCCTAATTCTTCTTCGCCCCGCTTGGCGACAATCTCAGCGACGTAGGCTCCGGGCTTTTCGGCATCCCAGGTGGCGACGTATTGGCCGGCCGACATGGGCTCGGCGCGCATCTCGATCATCTCCGCCGAGCCGTCCGGCAGCAGCACCCGCGCTTGCACCTTGGCATCCGACACGGGTAAGTAATTCTTGTCACGCACTTCCGCTCGGATCTGGACTTTCGTCTCGTCGGTCAGCACTTGCTTAGGCGTGGACGCCGTCACGCGGGCTGGTGACGCGGTAACTAGCCAGCGGCAAAGCTGAGCCCAGAATACTTCGTGCGACTTATCCTCGATCGGTTGCAGCATCTGCCAGCGCCAAGTGCCGGCACTGGCCAGGATGGCCGATCGGCCACGCCCATAATTTTGGGTAGCCAGTAAAGGCCAAGCCTTGCCCCCCGCGAGAAACTCGGCCAGCACCATAGCACCCGGCTTGGGCGCGCCGGTCTCCTGAAAGTTTTCCACCTCCGGCAGTTGCTTCCAACGCTCCACATTGGCTTCCGGATTCTCGACGAGCCGGGTGATCAAGCTGTCACGGCCACCCAAGGCCAACTGGACTTTGGCGCGTTGCCGTTTGAAGGTGTCGCGGCGATCGGTGATGGTGACGGGCACCAGATCCATCAAACCGGAGCGGCCCCAGCCGCCATCGGAAAGCGCATTCCGCCCACCCAGAAACAGCAGACCTCCACCGCGCCGATCCACAAATTGCCGGATGAGTTCTTGCTGAGCCACCGTGAAGTAGCCGATCTCGACGCCGCCAATGATGAGCCCCTGATACTGAAACAGCTCCTCGGCCTTGTCGGGAAAGCCGCCTTCGAGCTCCTTCGGCTCAGCCACCCCCTGCCGGTAAATCTTGTTCTGCGTGGTGCGCAACATGGACGTAATTGAGACCGTCTTATCGTCTTCGAGCGCGCGACGGATGAACTTGTATTCCCATTTCGGCTCGCCTTCAATGTAGAGAATGCGGGGCTTAGTGGCTTCGACATTCACGAGCCGCGTGACTTGGTTATTGGCCCGATTCTCTTCGTTGTCCAGCGGCGCGACGCCGATCTGCAAAGCCTTGGGCCCGGCGGGCCCGGCATTGAAGAGAATGGTCTCGGTTTGAGGCTCGCCATCGGCTTTCAACACCACCGTTTGTTGGCCCAGAATTTTCGTGCCGTCGCGTAAGGTGAGCGTCACTTTGTTTTTGCTATACCCGGTCTGACGCAGCGTCACCTGTGCCGTGATGCGCGAATCGGCGAGCGCGCGCGAGGGCACGTCGACCGCGACAATTTCCAAATCGTGATCGTACTTTTCGCGCCCGAGCCCGACCGTATGCACGGGAATGCGCCGGCTGCGAACCTCGGAGATGGTGGCTAAGTCGATGCCGCCGGAGTTGTCGCCGCCGTCGCTCAACAGGATGATGGCCCCCACCGGCACGCTGGCCGATTCTGCCGCCACCCCGCGCAGCGCGTCCGACAGACGAGTGGCCGTCTGGGTGGCTTGCACGTCGTCCACCTTCTCCAGCCGTTCGAGCGATCGGCCCACCTTGTACAGCCGAACCTGGAACTGTTTCTTGAGTGAGTCCAGCAAGCCGGCATTCAGAATCTCTTTGGCCGCCGCGGCTCGCGTTTTGCCTTCGTCCGCGATGGCCATACTCTTGGAATCGTCGACGATCACCGCGACAACGTTCTGCTGCGGCTTGAGCGTGGCCACTAGCAGCGCCGGTTGCCATAGCAGACTCAGCAACAGGATCGCCATGGCTGCTTGCAATGCCCACAGCACCCCGGCATGCCAACCTTTCACCCGAATTGCCGCGTCGCGCCGGCTTTGGAAATAGGGCCAAGCCAGCGCCAGGGCAATTAGCAGAGCCAAGAGTCCGAGAACCCAGATCGGCCAGCCGCCTAACAGGACAAATTGTCCTTTTTCATAGATTCGTGCTGGATAGCTAAAGAAAAACTCGAACAAGTGGCCTCTTTGTTTCCTAATGAGTCATCGCGTACATGATGTAATTGATCCCAATGCGATAGGCAAGTGATGCATAATGCTCGGGATAACGCGGCATGTCGGCATGCTCCCAGGCGTCGCCAATGTCCATGTTATGGCAAACGCCCACCATCAGGCGGCCTTTGTCGTCGAATACTCCGCGCCACTTGGCGTCGACGCCGTCCTGCTCGTAGGTTTGGCCGGTATAGAACATGACGATGCCCGGAATCTGAAAACGTTCATCCAGATCGTAAAGTATATGGAAGATAGGTTCCTTGTTGGCCAGATCGACTACGGGACGGTCAGGGAAGACGCGCGAAAGGGACGACATAAACACCTCCCACTCAATGGAGCCGTGGAAGTCGTCGACCATCAGGAAGCCGCCCTTTAGTAAGTACTCGCGCAGCTTGGCGGCCTGTTTTTCGTTGAGATCCCAATGCCCTACTTCGACCGCGTAAATCCAAGGGTGGTTGAAGATTTCGTCGCTATCCAGATCCACCACATTTTCGACGGAGCGCACGTGAATGCGCGTCAGGCGGCGTACACCCTGGACGAATTGCCGGTCGGCTTTGGGATAGTCAGTGGTCCAGCTGCCGCGCACGCCCCAGTATCCGCCGCCGCCACGCGAGGAGGGATAGCGTAAGCGGGAGAACATGAATTCGGTCTTTTCGTCGGCGTCAGCAGGCATGACGAGGGGAACTCCGTCCTCGTCGAAGCCGCCGCGACGACCCCGTTGGGCGTACGTCGCCGATATGACCGCGAAGGCCAAGATGAGCGTGAAGATCCAATTTCGGAAGCGCATTTGCCTCATTCGTCAGCCACCGGATATGCCTGAGAATATCACGGACGCCATGATGTGCAGACGGTCTGTATCGCGAAAGGTTTCCTAATGCCCGGTACTAGAGGGGTTAAGTTATGTTGCGAACGGATCTAGAGCGGAACTTCCACCAGTGTCAGGATCTCCTGGATCACCCGCTTGGCGGCATCCGGACCTCGTCCCAGCGTGCCCCGGGCGTTGACCGTGACGCGATGGGCGAAGACCGGGACGGCTAGGCGCTTCACGTCGTCGGGCAACGCATACTCCCGGCCCTGCACCAGAGCCAACGCTTGCGTGGCGCGAAACAGAGCCTGCGCGCCGCGCGGACTGACGCCCAGCGTTAAGCCTTCATGCTGCCTCGTCCGTTCCACGATGGCTAAGATGTAGTCGGCCAAGGCGTCGTCGATAGCCACCGCTTCCACTTGCCGCTGCAGGCGCATCAGCTCCGTAGTCTCGATGACTGCGCGGCCACCGGAAGCCGCGCGAGCCGTGCCGCGCAGAATGGCGCGTTCGCTCACGCGGTCCGGATACCCGATTTCGAGCTTCATCAGGAAACGGTCGAGCTGGCTTTCGGGCAAGGGATAAGTGCCATGATGCTCGGCCGGGTTCTGCGTGGCGATCACCATAAAGGGCTCTTCGAGCGGATAGGTGCGCGCGTCCACTGTCACCTGATGCTCGTTCATCGCTTCCAGCAAAGCCGACTGGGTTTTGGGAGTCGCCCGATTGATTTCGTCGGCCAGCAGGAAGTTTGTGAACACCGGGCCAGGCTTAAACTCAAATTCGGTGGCCTGCGGGCTATAGATCGTGACGCCGATGATGTCGCTGGGCAGCATGTCGCTGGTGCATTGCAGGCGATGGAAACGACATTTGACGCCGCGCGCCAGGGCCGAAGCCAGGGTGGTTTTGCCGACTCCGGGGACGTCTTCAATCAGCAGATGGCCGCGAGCCAGTAGGCACACAAGCGACAAACGGACCACTTCGTCTTTGCCCCGAATGGTCTCGCCGAGCGCATCTTCCAGGTCACGCAAGCGATCCAACGGGACCCGGTCCGGCCCCGGCTGGTGGGCTGCGGCGGCTTCGGGTTCGGCCAGTGTGCTCGGGCTGTGGTTCATGGGGCGGTCCATGTTGGTGTTAAGCGACTAAGTGCTTTGATTTTACCATGCGGCTTCCGGTTGACGATTGGTAAATATGAATGCGATACTTCAATAGCTAGTGAAGTATTGAAGACACAAATCGTGACCGGGTGATTTCTACTTTCCACGGTTGGCCGTTTACTAGCCCACGCCCACGGCGTTAGCCGTGGGGTACAAACAATTTTGGAACGCACCCCACGGCTAACGCCGTGGGCTAGTAAGGCGAGTGACCCAGCCGTGCCCGAAGTAAGCGGCTCTTGCGGGCTTAGAAACCGAGTAATGAAGACCCTAACGTTGGCGAAGAAACTCGAACATCCCGAGTGTGGCCCCGGCGAGCATCGGCGTCGGCGCATCTCGCCGCCCGTTTTGCCCGCCGCTCTCGATCGCGCGGTACGTATCTTCAAAGCCTTGGGTGACCCGCCCCGCTTACGCTTGCTCGCCATTCTGGCTCAGGGGGAACTCTGCGTTTCGGAGATCGCCGAGATCGATGGCGACGGCCTGTCTACCGTCTCGCAACGGCTGCGTGTTTTGCGTTCAGCGGACCTCGTCAGTCGCCGTCGCGATGGCCAGCACATCCTCTACGGCTTGGCCGACCAACACATCGGCGACCTCATCTCCCATGCTTTGGCCCACGCCACTGAAGGTCTGCCAACGCCGCCCAAAATCTTAAAGAAATCGAAAAAAGGAACTAAGCCATCGTGAAGCTGATGACTCGCAGTACCCGCCAACGCCGCGCAATCCGTTCGGTGTTTGAACGCCTCAATCGTCCCTTGGGGCCGCAGGACGTTTTGCAAGAGGTGGCCCAGGAGGTGGAAGGCGTCGGCATTGCCACGATATATCGCACCATCAATACGCTCTTCGAAGAAGGCGTGTTGGCCAAAGTAGATTTGCCCGGCGAGTCGTCCCGCTATGAGATTTCGGGTAAAGGCCACCATCACCATTTTCGCTGCCAGAAGTGCGAACAGGTATTCGATCTGACGGGCTGCTTGGACAACGTGAAATCGCTGGTCCCCCCCGGCTTTCGCATGACGGGCCACGAGATCGTGATCTTCGGCAACTGTTCCGCTTGCCGCAAGGCTTCCTAAATCATCGAGGATTCTTGCCCGGCCAGTGCCTCGACCGGAAAGTGTGTCGGGCTTCTGTTGAACTGCCACTTTACAGGTCAAACAGAACCCCGACCGTCAGGGAGGGGATTCTGCGACCAGCCCCGAAAGTCATAAACCAAGCGCACCAGTACGCCCAGGGCTAGCGCAATCGACCGGACCCGCTTATCATGAGAGGCCGTGCCCCTCGTCCTTCGCCCCTTCGAACCCACCGACCTTGACCCTGTCGTCGAGTGCTGGTTCGACACCTGGCACGCCACCTTCGCCCCGCGCCGCCATCCGCGCCCATGGGAAGCGTGGCGTCGCCGATTCCTTGACGAGTACGTCGACCAATCCGAGATCTGGCTCACCCTTTCCTCGGACGAGGTCGTGGCTTTGATGGTCCTGTTCCCGCAACAAGGCTGGCTCGAGCAACTCTTCGTCCACCCCCACTACCAAGGCCGCG
>JAYVRS010000418.1:0-1940 GCA_043776185.1 Bryobacteraceae bacterium
GGGCAGGGCAAAAACGAAGATGGCCGATTGGGAAGCGATCGCGACGTACTGCTTGCCGTCCACCGCGTAGGCCATCGGCGACGCGATGATATTCGCGCCGGTGTAATAGTGCCAAAGGTACTTACCCGTGCGCGAATCGAGGGCGATTAAGTTGCCATCGTTACTTGACGCAAATGCCACTCCACCCGCCGTGGCCACGACGCCGGTGGTAGAAGAACCGGTCTTCAACGGATAGTTCCATTTCAGCTTGCCGGTAGTGGCTTCGAGAGCGCGCACTGCTCCGGGCGCGCCTATTTTCGGGTCGACCTCCTGGCCCCCTCCCGTAAACCCTTGGCCGGGTACCGGATCCTTTGTGACGCTGGTGTAGATGGCACAAGCTTCCCGCACGGAAACTAGAAAGAAGTTAGTCGCCGGATCATAGGACGGCGAGCCCCAGTTGGCACTGCCGGACGCATCCGGGCAAACATAGTTGCCGCTGGTGGTGGGCGTGGTATTGGGTAAGACGATCGGCCGGCCCTTATCATCGAGGCCCGAGGCCCAGGTCTGTTTGGCGAATGCCCGGCCGTCGAGATACTCGCCTGTGGTCCGGTCCAGCACGTAATAGAAGGCGTTGCGCTGGGCGGTGACGAGTAACTTGCGCTTTTGCCCTTTGACCACTCCGTCAATCAGCACCGGGGTCTGGTTGGCGTCCCAGTCGTGCACGTCATGAGGCGTGAATTGGAACCACCACTTTAATTTCCCAGTCTTGGCGTCGATGGCCAGTACCGAGCACGAATAGAGATTATCGCCATCACGGACGGAGCCGTCGTAGTCCGGCCCCGGGTTGCCCGTCATCCAGAAGATGGTATCGGTGTCAGCGTCATAAGTGCCGGTGGTCCAGGTGGGCGCGCCGCCAAAGTCGGCGGACGTCTCCGGCGACCATGTTTTGCGGGCGGGATCACCGGGCTGGGGCGTTGAGTAGACCCGCCAGAGCCGCTTACCGGAAGCCGCATCATAGGCGTCGACAAACCCGGTTAGCGCACACTCGCCGGAAGTAACTCCGACAATGATCTTGCCATCGATCGCCAGTGGCGCGTGGGTAATCGAAAAGCCCTTGCGATAGTCATCTACTTCGATATCCCAAATCACGTTGCCGGATTTCGCATCGAGCGACACTAAGTGCGTATCGAGAGTGGCCAGATAAAGGCGGTCTCCCAGCACTGCCAGGCCGCGGTTCGTCATAACCGTGCAATGGCTCGCCACCGCCGGCAGGCGTCGCGTGTACTGCCAAAGCGCCCGGCCGGTGCGCGCATCGAGCGCGGAGGCATTATTCATCGGCCCAGTAACAAACATCATGCCGTCGACCACCAACGGGGTGGTTTCCACGGTGTTTCCGCCCAATTGATGCGTCCACGCGCTCTTGAGCGATGCGGCATTCGCCGGAGTTACCTGCTTCAAACCAGAGTAATGCGTGCCCTGCAGATTGCCCCAGTAAGTGAGCCAATTCTGAGGTTCGGCACTGGCACGGCGCAGGCGGCTGGCGGTCACGTTGAAATCGGACGCGGGCTTCCAGGGGATAGTGGCATCGTAAGTGGGCTTGGCCTTGAATAGGAAAGCGGCTACATCTTGGCGCTCCGCGGCAGAGAGCTTGGCATGAGTTACGGAAGTCTGGCGTGGCGCACTCGCTAAGTCGCGTTTCTGGAGTAAGTGCCAGCGCTGCTGCTGATCCATGATCTGTAACGTGAAAGTATCCTCGCCTTTCAGCACGCCCTTGATGGCTCCGACGGTAATCATCTCGACGGGGTCGCCGATGCGCTTGGCCAGGGCGGAAGGCTGGTATTTAGCGCGGGCGTTTGAAAGGTCGCCGCCCAGAATGCCGCCCTGGCCGCCGAACATGTGGCAGGAGCGGCAATTGGCCTCAAACAGCCCGCGACCCTTCACCTCGTTGCCGGTGGGGCGTT
>JAYVRS010000419.1:0-6218 GCA_043776185.1 Bryobacteraceae bacterium
CGTTTCCCCCCCGATTCCATCCGACCCCGATTCCGCCGGGCAGGAAAAAACAAAAAGCAATGTCACTCTTCATGCTCGAACCACGATTGACCAGTTACCGGCACTATTTCCCTTGTTCGGCGGCTGTCGGAAATGTGGCGGAGTGACAGTCCACCGCATTTTGGCGACGATAAGTCAATTGATTGAAAGAGGTTGGCGTGAAACCGGGGGTACGCGTGGATGCGCTGATTTGCCCGTGTATAATGAAGGGCGAAGGCTGGAGCTGAAGTCTGTTGCCGGCCCTGGCTGGTAACTTAACTCGAACGTCGTTTACACAAACCTATTGACAGGACCACCGGTTCGGCTCGCTAAAAGTGCTAGCAAACCGTTGGCCCCGTCTTTTTTATCCAGCCATATTATTAATTCGATAGCTATTCCCTCGGACGGGGCCAGCCCACCAGGGGTGGCCTCGTTTGCCCGTCCTCCCGCGTTGGGAGATAAACCGGGATGCCGGGGGCCGGGCCTCTGAATGAAGAGGGGTACTATCTACCCTTACTTGTGGGTCTTGTGCAACTCCGTACTTGCGACTACACTCATTGCACATCATGACTCCAAAGCTGCGTCTTATCACTCTCGTTCTGGTGCTTGCGCCGACGATTCCTGCTGAAACGTTGATTTACAGCAACGTTGCTACTGACCTAGGCACGTCGCTGACTTACGCCAACACTACCGGACTTGTCGAAGCGGGCGACCAGATTGCCTTTGGCGGCACGGCTCGCTATCTGACGCGGGCCGAGTTTCAGATCTATAACGACAGCACCACCGCCACTCTATCGTCGGCTACCTTGCGCCTGTATAACGTTTCAGGGAATACTTTGGGTTCCTTGTTCGGCACCTTCACGCTCGGGTCACAAAGTTATGCAGCCGCGGCAGTCGCGACTTTGGTCTTTGATTTGCCCTACACCCTGACCGGAGAGGATATCGTTTGGACGCTGGCCTTCAGCGATAACCGCTTGGGCTTGAATTACTTCAGCCCGCCCACAACTGGCACTTCTTCGCCGACCAATGCCTGGTGGGATACCGGTTCTGGCCTCACCAGCACTACCTTCCCGGCAGGGAACGAAGACTACAACGCCCTGTTCGCCGCCGAGGCCGAAACGCCTGAACCCTCCACCTGGATGATGGCCGGTGGCGCGTTACTGGTCCTCGCGTGGCGGCGCGCCAAGGTGTCTGCTGCCTGGAAACTGGCCCATCAGAATCCCGCTCGCGGAGTGCGGTGACGGCGTGAAGCTCCAGCTATTAGTCTCATTCTCACTTGCGGCTGGCCCTTTTTAATGATTTCTGGCGATCCCTAGGGGCCTGAATGCGCACCTGCCGCAATGGCGTACGCGGGGGCTGGGCGCAGCTCCGCCCCGAGTATCACGGGCATCGCTAGGCGGCGTTTCCGGTCGCCGGAGGCCACCGACTCTCGGCCGCAGTTGGGTAACGCGGTTCGATGGACGTGGATTAACCGACGGCGCGACAAGGGCGCTGGCGTTGGGGCTTGGCAAACGGCGAGCCACGGCAGGGCCGCGCGCCAGCGGCTGGTGACGGGGGCACAGGCCAAGGGCGACGTGGATAAGTTCTCCCATAGTTAGGGCTTTACCGGGCTATCGGGGACCTGGGCCGATGAGCGCCGAAGGGGTGAAGATGAGTCCGGCTGCGCTGGGGGCGTTGAAGTCAAACGTCACGGTGCCGGAAGCGCCAGGGGCAACGTTCGAGACGGTGTAGTACCCCCGGCCCGCGGGGCTGGCGCAGGCCGAGGTGATGCCGGTAAGTGAGGCCGGGGCGACCACGCTCACGCCCGCGCCGAGACTACCGAGGATGACGCTGATGTCCGTGGGGCTCGCCGTCGAGTTCAGGACGCTCACCGATTGGCGGTAGCGATTGGCGATTCCGCGGACTGTTTGCAGCGAACCCTTGATCGGCGCGCCTGCGACCGGTGAGAAGTTGGCGGTGAGCGAGGTGGGTGCGTTGAGGGTGAGTAGCCCGGAGTTAACACTGGCACCGGTAAAGGCGCTAAATACCCAGCAGGCCCCAGGGCTGGCGATGACGTTGACCGGCCCAGCGTTCTGGTAACCACTCACGGGGGTCACCGTGCCCGATCCAACGGGACTGACGACCGTGTTCAACTGATACTGCGTCTGGAAGTTGGCGGTGTAGGTGGTAGCTGCGGAAGGCGTGACGATGTTGCGGGGATTGGTGATGATGCCCCCGTCGGCCCAGCCGGTGAAGGCATATTGTGCGCCAGCAGCGTTACTTTGCGGCGAGGCGAAGGTGACGGCACACGACGAGCCGAGACTCCAAACCAACGTTTGCGGCGCGGTGTAAGTGCCTGGCTGGCAGCCCGTTCCAGAGACGGTGAAGGCGCGGCTGACGGGCGAGGAGGCAAACGTGATAGGGAGGGTGGTAGCGGGGACCAACTCGAACGCGCCGATGTCGCAGGCCGGGCCTTGAGGCCGTGCAGCGGCGCGCTGGTCGGTAGTGAGGGCGGCACCGGTGAGGCCGGTACAACTCAGGAGAGGAACGGCGTCGATCGCCGGACTGCCGGGCTGGAGGGCGCGTGTCATGGTGGGGCCTCCATTACTCGCTAACGGCACCAGGAGCGGGTTGGTGTTGTTGAGGTCGCCAGAGCCGCCGAGTCCACAGGTGCTGTCTCCGGCAAGGTTGTGTCCTAGCGAGGTCATGGGAATGCTGTTCAAGCAATCCGCAGGGATTTGATTGACACCGACAGTGTTGTTGGCAATGATCGTGTTTTTAATCGTGACGGTCCCGGAGTCTGTGTAAATTCCGCCGGCCGGTGCGGGGTTGGCTTGGATATCCGTGTTGTCGGCCACGGTAACATTCATAAGTGTCAGCGTGCCGCTGAAGATATTAACGATCCCACCGCCGTAACCATTGCCAGTGTTGCCGCTCACAGTGCTGTTGATGATCTTCGACACGCTAGCCCAATTCAGGAAACCGCCAGCGCCTTGCCCGGATGAACTGTTACCGCTGATGGTAGCGTTAACCAACGTCGCAGAGCCCCCCGTGCTGACGACGGCACCGTCGCGGAAACCGCCCCCGGTGTTGCCGCTAACCGTGCTGTCAGTTATGAAAAGAGCGCCGCCATCGTTCCACACACCGCTGCCGTAATAATACGTATTGTTACGGCTGATCGTGCTGTTATTGATTGATGCCTGTCCACTCCTGCTGGTGATCCCGCCGCCGCCTCGGGCTCCGTTATTGGTGAGGGTGCTATTGGTCAGTGAGATCGTTCCTTGATTGAGAATTCCGCCGCCGTCCGCGGCACCCGCATCACCATTCCTCACTGTGAAGGCGTTGAGCCGGGCCGTGGCTCCAGGACGAACCTCGAACACCCGGTCAAAGCCACCGCCGTCGATGATCGTGGTAGCGGCTCCGGCACCATTGATGGTTAGGTTGCCGGTGATGTCCAGGTCGCCGGAAGCCGCAGCGTCCTCGCTTGTTCCGGGGATGTTCAGCGTGTAGACGCCGGCCGGGACAGTGATGACATCGTCGTTAGGGAGGGCGTTGGACTCCATGATCGCGGCCCGAAGGCTGCACCGGGCCGTCGCGTCGGCGCAAATTCCGTCGCCCGGATTAATGTCGATGGTGTCGGCAGTAGTATTAACGACGAACGCGGAGGAAACCACCGCCAGACTGTGGCGGTCTCCGGCGCCAATGGCCGTGACGTTTGTGAGGCCTGAAACTTGCGCTGGAATAAACCGGTTGATGGTTGTACCGTCACCCACTTGGCCGTGATCGTTGTACCCCCAGGACCAGACCGTACCTCCGCTCATCAACGCCAGGTTGTGATACAGACCGGCTGTGATCGCCGCCACTCCAGTTAGATTGCTCACTTGAATGGGAATGTAGCTGCTGGTCGTGTTTGTTCCGTTTCCCAATTCGCCCTCGCCGCCTGTTCCCCATACCCAAACCGTTCCGTCATTCTTCAGAGCCAACATGTGGACGTAGCCACCTGAAACCGCCTTCACGCCGGTCAAGCCGGTCACCTGCACCGGTGTGTTCCTGTCAGTACCAGGGCCTCCGGTTCCGTTGCCCAATTGACCCCACCGATTGTAACCCCAGGCCCAAACGGTCCCGTCACTCTTCAGCGCCAGGTTGGTGTAGACATGGGTAGCGATGGCTACCACGTCTGTCAGTCCACTTACTTGAACGGGGGAGCTACTGTCCAGGTTGTTTCCATTGCCCAATTGGCCCTCGTCGCCTCTCCCCCACGCCCAAACGGTGCCATCCGTCTTCAGCGCCAAGCTGTGGTAGTAGCCACCAGCGATCTTCGATACCCCGCTGATGTTGACTTGCAGCGGAACGCTGCTTGCGGCGCAACAACTGCCAACGCCCAACTGGCCCTCGATGTTGTGCCCCCAACTCCATAGAGTGCCGTCGCCCTTCAAGGCCAAAGTGAAACCGTAACCGGCGGCTATGTCCGCCACCCCGCTGAGGTTCGCTTGTAAAGGCGTATCGATGTTTAGGACGAATCCTCCGTTGCCGGCTTCGCCAGAATCGCCTTCACCCCAAGTCCAGATTGTGCCGTCCGGTTTCAGAGCAACCGTCCGGTTGCCTCCCCCGGCCAGAACTTTTACGGGGCCCGTCCAAACGGACGCCGTAACTGGAGTGGGTCTATCGGTTGGCGGAGCTCCGGCGCCCAACTGATAGAAGTTGTTGTAGCCCCAAGCCGATATTGCGACCTGGGACAGTCCCGGCTGCGCGAAAGCAACCAAGCCCAGCAGAGTTGCAAGTAGCTGCGTGTGGAAGAAGACGTGACGGAGTCTCATTCCCTACAGGGTCTCATACTCAGACATGCGCAAAGCACTGGAAAAAGCGTGCCGATCATTTTGAAGATTTTTAGCCTTGCGCTTTGCCAATCGGGGGCATTTACTGGCATCCCCCGAATTTCCGTAAAGCGTTGTTTCTAAAACCCTTATCCAAAAGTAGCTCAAGGAATGCCTAAAATTGCTACAGCCTCCGCAAATTGCTTACCATCCAGACTTATCCGGGCTGCGCGTTGTTATTTACACGCGCGTCCCGCCCTTTGTTTTGAAGCCATCGCCGGAACGGGCAAAAAGGAAAATATAGCGAAAAAATCAATCCCTCGCTCTCCCGCCAGCCGATCCGCTCACGCCGAGCATCCGGCGCTGTTACACTCGCCAATATGCGCTCTTTGTTTCTTGTTTTGTCGATGGCTGCCATCGCGACTGGGCAGCCGCGTCCGATGACCCTGGATGACATGCATCGCCTCAAGACCGTGGGCGACCCGCATTGCTCGCCCGATGCTAAGTGGATCGCCTACACTCTTTCGACGGTGGATGTGGCCGGCGACAAGCGCGACACCGATGTGTGGATGGCCAGCGTGGATGGCAAGGAGAACTTGCGCGTCACCACGTCCACTGAAGCGGAGTCGTCGCCCAAGTGGAGCCCGGACGGCAAGTATCTCTCGTTTCTGTCTTCGCGCCCGGGTAAGGCGAAGGGTTCGCAGGTTTGGGTGATTGACCGTCGCGGCGGCGAGGCCCAGCAGTTTACCGACGTGAAGGGGCGGTTGAGTTACTACGAATGGTCGCCCGATTCGTCGAAGCTCGCGCTGGTGATTCGCGACGAGGACGACGACAAGAAGGACGACAAGAAGCCCGAAGGGACGGCGCCCGCCGAGAAGCCCAAACCGATCGTCATTGATCGCTATGCGTTCAAGCGCGACGGGACGGGTTACATTAGCGGGGCCAAGCGCAGCCGTATTTCTATTTACGATATTGCCACCAAGAAACTAGCGTTAGTAACTACGGAGAATTTCGATGAGACGGCTCCGGTTTGGAGCCCCGACGGCAAGTACCTCGCCTTCACCAGCAATCGCGCCGCCGATGGCGATCGCGTACCGAATAACGATGTGTGGGTGGTGGAGGCCAAAGCCGGTTCCGTGGCGCGGAAGCTGACGGCGTTCACGGGGAGCGATACGCAGCCGGTGTGGAGCCCCGACGGCAAGACGATCGCCTACTTAACGGGCAGCGAGCACCAGATGGGCGAGTACAACATGAACCGCCTGGCGCTGGTCACCGTGGATGGCAACACAGTGGATGGCGGCAAGCCCGTGATCCTGACGGCCAAGCTCGACCGCGGCATCAGTGGCCATCAGTTCACCGCCGACGGAAAGCAACTCGAGTTTCTGGTTTCCGATGACATGAGCACTT
>JAYVRS010000420.1:0-1930 GCA_043776185.1 Bryobacteraceae bacterium
GAAGGTCCCAGCCACATGTCGTAATCGAACTCGCGCGGCACGTCGACCTCAGCCGGCTTGCCGAAGCCCGGCATGATGTTGCGATTGGAGGCCATCTTCACCGAGTGAATCTTACCGAGATAGCCCTGGCCGATGAGTTCCTTGGCCGCGCCATAGTGCCGACCGCTACGCTGCTGCGTACCCACTTGCACCACGCGATTGTGCTTGCGGGCCACCTTGGTCATCCACTTGCCTTCGTCTATAAACAGGGTCATCGGCTTCTCGACGTAGACGTCTTTGCCGGCCGCGCAAGCCATCATGGTTTGCAGGGCGTGCCAATGGTCAGGCGTGGAGACCACCACGGCTTGCACGTCCTTGTCATCAAGCATTTTGCGGAAGTCGCGATAGGGCTTCGTGCTGCCGCCCAGCTTGGTGATGCCCTCATCCATGCGTGGCGCATAGGTCTCGGAGAGGGCCACCATGTCGGTGTCTTTCTGGTTCTTGAAGTCGAAGACATGCTGCGCTCCGATGAGTCCGTAGCCAATGAAACCGACGCCCACGCGGTCGTTGGCCCCCAGGACACGTTGAGAGGCCGCGGCGGTGGCGGCCGAGAGCGCAAAGGAGCGACGAGTGAGAGGCATCGCTTGAAATCGTATCATTGAATCGACTTGATTTCCCGCTATTACATTACCGATCGCCATCCACTGGGCGGCGTCGACGCCCTGGTAGCCAACATCGCTCAGCGTCTGGACGAAGGCATTGAGATGATCCAGTTGCGCGAAAGAGATTTGCCCGTGCGCGATCAGTTTGCGTTGGCGCTGCGCGTGAAGGCTCTGCCCAATCCACACGGGACGAAGATTCTGATCAACGATCGGCTGGACGTGGCCTTGGCGGCGGGCCTCGATGGGGTCCATCTTCGTGGCGATGCGCCTTCGCCCACTGAGTTGCGGGCCTTGGTGCCGGCGGGCTTTTTGTTCGGGGTCTCCTGCCATTCGCTCGACGACGTGCGGCGGGCGGCGACGGCTGACTTTGTCGTGCTGGGCCCAGTGTTCGAGTCGTTGTCGAAGCCGGGCTATGGTCCAGCGATTGGGCTTAGTGGGCTGAGAAATGCCGGCAAAATCGTGCCTGTGTACGCCCTTGGCGGCATCACCGCCGCCAAAGCTCAGGCCTGCATCGAGGCGGGCGCGGCCGGTGTGGCGGCTATCACGATGTTCCAGCAGCCAGCTTCAGAATCGTGTCGTTCAGGGCTTTTAGGAACCGATGGCACTCTGCTGACCTTGCGCTAACCTTGTCGCGATCCAATGCCTTGAGGATGCGACTAGCCAATAACGGCGGGTGTGCGCCGTCGTAATGCTTTTTTTGCCCGCATGGTCTGGTGGCATTGCTCAGCCTCTTGAATACCTGTGCACTCGGAATCAATTCGATATTCGCTGGATTCGGAAGTGACTTCACATGTGCGCATCGTCCCAGCACCTTAGTTAGAGCGTCTGCGTCAGCCAGAAACCAACTCTCCATCTCTTCAATCCAGTAGAATGTGTGTTTCTGCCGAACCTCTGAGCGGCGGCTACTCCAGTCCATGAGAATCAAATGAAGGGCCTTCGGATAGGTCTCATTTCCAATTCGCGCGAGTCTCTCGGGGCGCTTTTGGCCCGCGGCGATCAGATCGATCCGGATCCTGTGGCTCCTCGCCAAACTGAATTCGATTTTCAGAAACTCTTCCAGTCCCTCGGTAAGGGCTGCGTCTCCCTCAAAGTAAATCCGAATCCGCCTCACCAGCGGTTGCCTCCAATAGCACCAGAACGCCACAAATCACCCAGCGATGAAAACTCCTTCAACCATCGGCGAATGCTTGCCGGATCAAGTCGCTGGATCGTCGTTGCATTGTCGAAGTCTTTTTCGCACACCAGAACCGCATCCGGCGTTTGTTGCATGGCCGAGATCAATTCCGCGG
>JAYVRS010000421.1:0-1926 GCA_043776185.1 Bryobacteraceae bacterium
GTGCTCCACCCACTTCCCGCAACAGCCGCAGGTCTTCGTCTTATAGACGGTCATCGGGGGCTCAGCCGCATTCAGGCTCCCACTCATCAAAGCGAAGCCGGCCGCAACAAAAAAGGAAAAGAAACGTTTGGTCATGGTTACTCCTATCCCAGTTTACCGGGTTCCACTACCTTCTGGCGACCACATCCACCCGCCATTGCCGTCGAACGTCACTCGGGCCTTCGCCCTGTCGCGAGTACGCTAATTAATCCTCCCAAAGTTAGTATGTTCATCCGACAGAAGTAAGTACTACTAGTACTTAAAATCAATGGCACATTACGTTCGTTTATTGATTTTTCAACCGGAATGTCACAGGGCTCTCATCGCTAAGCTATAGATTCCACGATATTTAATTAGTTGAGGAATTGTCTCCGTTTTTTGTTGACAGTTAGGGCCTTGCTGGTCAAACTAAGATTCACGGTAACTACCCGCATTAGGTCTATTCCACTTACCCCCAACCGAGGGGAAGTTACCAAGGATGGACTGAAAGGGCGGGAGCATGTCCGGGCTCCGACGTATGACCCAAACTAACATCGACCATCACCGCTGGTTCGCCATTCGAGTTCGCTCGCGATGTGAGAAGATGGCCGCCGCTGCCTTGGCCTTTCGACAGATCGAAGTGCTGGCCGCCGTCGCGCCCCAACGGCGCGTTTGGGCCGATCGGGTTCGTACCGTGGAAATGCCGATCTTCGCCGGCTACATCTTCGCTCGCTTCGATGCCTCACGTCGCGCCGAAGTCGAAAAGGCCGCTGGCGTTGCCTCCATCGTCCGCTTCGGCGATACCTGCTGCCCCGTCGAAGATACCGAAATCGCCACCCTCCGCATCGTGCTGGGCTCCGGGCTCGACTTGCAGCGCGCGCCCTTTCTCTGTGCCGGCCGCCCGGTCGAGGTAAAGCACGGACCGCTCGCCGGGGTTCGAGGCATCGTCCTCGAAGTCAAGAATCGCTATCGGCTCGTCGTCTCGGTCACCTTACTCCAGCGTTCCGTCAGTGTCGAGATCGACGAAGCCCTAGTGCAACCTTTGTGCTCGCCCGCCGTGTCCACTTACAGCCCGCTGAGCACCTCTCTCTAGATTGCTATGCCGCCCATCGACTCAGTTTCGATCGTCCGCTCACCACGCGCCAAAGCGCTGGTGCCGGCTGCGCTGCCGCTCGTACTTCCCGCCCGTTCCGCTCGCGTGCCGGACGAAGAAGCGCCCGCCTCCGATCTCATCAGCTTTCTGCGCGACCATTACCCCGCGCTTCTCCTCTCCACCCTCGCCGGGATTTTGCTCGCCTACCTTTACACGGGCACCCAGACTCCCATTTTCCGCGCCGGCGCCGTCATTGAGATCCAGGATCTCAATGAGAACTTCCTCAACCTGGGTGATGTCTCCCAGGTCTCCGTCAAAGACCACGCCAACTTAGGCAGCGATTTGCCCACCCAACTGCGCCTCCTGCAGAGCCGCAGTCTTCTGGAACGCGTCCTGGCGGAGTTGCCTGCCGAAAGAGTGCCGCCCCCCACCGGGCTCGCCACTCTCCTGGCGCGGCGCAATCCTCTCCCTCCCCAAAATCTCCTCGCCCGTTTGGAAGCGGCCGAGCAGCGTCTCCAAGTGCATGACGCCAAGCTAACCCGCATTGTCGACCTTACCTTCGAAAGTCCCGATCCGGCCTACGCCTCCGCCTTTGTCAACCGTCTGGCTGAGCAGTACATCAGCCAAAGCATCGAGTCGCGTATCGAAATTTCGCAAGGCACCAGTCGCTGGCTTGAGCGCCAAATGCGCGAATTGCGCGGCAAATTGGCCGAATCTGAAGGTCGCCTGCAGAACTACGCCCGCACTTCCGGGCTAGTCGGAATGACCGAAACCCAGCGGCCCGACGAAGAAAAGCTGCGCCAGATTCAAGAGAC
>JAYVRS010000422.1:0-1924 GCA_043776185.1 Bryobacteraceae bacterium
GCACAGTCACCGGTCCAATTGGTGAAGGTGGAGTTGCTCGCCGGCTTGGCGGTGAGGGTAACCGGTGTGCCGAGCGCCAATTGCGAGGTGCAGGAGCCGCCGCAGTTGATGCCGTTGCCGGTAACCGTGCCGGAACCAGTGCCGGCGCGAGCGACGGTGACCGAGGAGATGCCGAGGTTGACTGCGGCCATCTGGTTGCCGATGAAGTCGCCGAGTTCGGCGGCGAGCGGCGCGTTGCAGAGGCCATCGCCGCCGCACAGGGCCTTGCCATTGAGCGGATCCAACGGACCGGAGTACTTGTAGAACTCGTACTTGCGGACGATGGCCTTGGCGCCTTGCGGGATGTTGGCCTGGCTGCGCATCACTCCGCTGTTGGCGCTGTGCGGATTGAACTGGAGCAGCTTCCAGGGAGTTTCAACCTGTGCCTGGTTGCCGTCGGCGGGGACAACCGGGTTGTCTTCGAGCAGGTCATCGACGACGACCGCTCTGGCCACTTCGTTCTTCAACACCTTCACCCATTTGGCGACGCCATACTGCAGTTCCGGCTTGGGGATGGGCGGCGGGGGCGGAGGCTCGACGGGAATTTCAAACGCGACGGCCGGGGCTAGGCCAGGCTGGGCCGGGGGAATCAGAATCACGACCGGAAGCGGAATCTGCACCACGCCTCCGGGGGCGGCGATGAGGGCGCCAGGATTCTGGGCATCTTCGACCAGCCAGCGATTGATCACCTTGGTGGGGCGGGCACCATAGTAGGCGAAGTAATAGCCATAGTGCTCGCAGCCGGCGACGGAGGCGGCGACGCAGGAGTGGCCGCCGGTGGGGGCGAAGACGGCCGGCACTACGGTGGTGGTCTTCCACTGGCCGGCCGTATATGGGCTAGCGTAGTGGATGACGATACCGCCGGGGATGGTTTGGATGGTGTAGGGGTAACGCGAGGCGGTCCAGACCCCGGCGAGGTCCGCTGGGCTG
This sequence comes from Bryobacteraceae bacterium, assembly GCA_043776185.1. GTDB lineage: Bacteria > Acidobacteriota > Terriglobia > Bryobacterales > Bryobacteraceae > JALHNI01. The sequence goes on from JAYVRS010000422.1 coordinate 970, forward strand.
ATGCCTTGCAGTTCGATCTCGAAGCCGTGGGCGTCCTGGCCGGTGTCGTTGAGGACGTCAAAGTTCGACGGGGTGCCGAACAGCGTCACTTGTGCCGAAAGCGCGGCGGGTAGTGCCAGGACTAACAGGAGGACGCTGCTTCCTAGGATGCCTTTCGCCACGGAGCGCATTTTGAATGCTTCTTTCATATATCCATTTCTCCTTCGATTGGCAGCCACCCGGAGTGTGAGGCCTGGGCGAGTGTCTGTGGAGTGAGACACGGAAAACAGGCTGGTGGAACGAGAATCGACGCGCGAAGCTGAATTAAGCCGCGGGAACAACAGCAACCTTGGCCGCGTGGTGGCCGCGTCCTTCACGATTACCGGCACTTCTTTGGCCTCGAGGATTGCCAGCAAGCGCGACCGCGGCGGCAGATGCCGATACGAGCTTGCTCAGGGCTGTTTTCGAGAATTTCCGTCGCCAAACCGCCCTCCCCACCTCCGCCCCCGAAGGACCCCCGAGCCGCCTAACATGTCTCACCTGGTTCAAGAATGCGCCACAAACCGGCCCCATCGATCTTGGCTTCGATGTCGTGACGAGACGAATCCTCCGTCAGCGCCGATTTGGCCGGCCGGATGCAGAACGCATGCCGACCAGCCCCCGGCGTCAGCCGGGGGAGGACATTCTCCATTTTTCAATTAAGTTCCAAAAGCCCGGCATAACTTAAAAACATCTTAAATCAAACATCGAACGGACACGGTAACGCTGGAAAACGCTCCCCCGGCTGACGCCGGAGGCTAGCCGTGGGTAGTGTCACGGGAAGGCCCCTTCAGGGGGGCAGAGGCGGGTGAGGCGGTGGGGAGGGAGGGCGCGGTGGCCGCGCGGATTTGCTCGCAAACAAGGCTGACGGCGGAGCGGGCGGCTTCGAAGGCTTCGGGGAAGGCTTTGAGGGCTTGGATGGCGGCTTGGTAGTAAA
>JAYVRS010000423.1:0-6175 GCA_043776185.1 Bryobacteraceae bacterium
CTACATCCCTATCCTGAGGTCCGTTTTGACGCCAGATATCCGAGGTAAGAGCCGTATGCGGTAGTGCCGCTCGTACGGATCCGTGCGGGGGGCGGTCAGCGATGATCGTCCCTACCGCGACCGGGTACAACTGGAGATTTGAAAAGTCGCGATCGAGGGTGATTAGAGTTCGGAACTCGGCTTGGCTATACGCGAAAACCGTGGAATCATCCGCACCGGAGATCTTTTCGTCGCCCACCGTGTCGCCCACCGTGTCGCCCACCGTGTCGGCATCTCGAAGCGCTACTGCATATTCAGTGGGAAGGTTCTCGTCAATCTTGAACTTCAAACGCTGGCTTCCAATGGCAACTCGACCGTACCTTCGCGAGTCAATTCCGCAGCGTAGGATAGCGCCGCGTCAATATCCTCGCCAGTCAATGCCGGATAGCTTCGCAAAATGTCATGTCTCGGTATGCCCGCGGCGATGTTGTCGATGACGACCGAGACCATGATCCTCGTGCCGCGGATGCAGGCTTTGCCATGGCAGATTTGCGGATCCACCGAAATTCTTGATTGCCACTCCATCCCATCATTCTACCGCTGGCTGGGTTAGCCTGGGACGACGCGGCCGTCGCGCATGTGGACGATGCGGTCGGCGAAGGCGGCGGCTTCCGGGTCGTGGGTGATCATAACGATGGTCTGGTGGAGGCGGTGGTTGAGGTCGCGCATTAAGTCCAGCACCAAATTGGAGTTTTCGCTGTCGAGGTTGCCAGTGGGTTCGTCAGCTAGGAGTAGGGCAGGGTGGTTGACGATGGCGCGGGCGATGGCGACCCGCTGTTGCTCGCCTCCCGACAGGGCGCGGGGCTTATGGTCGAGCCGTTCGGTGAGCCCGAGCATTTTGATTACTTCGGCGAACTGGGGATCGGCGGGACCGTTGGTGCCCGCAATGTAGCGGGCGATATCGATGTTTTCCCGAGCGGTGAGCGTCGGCAGTAGGTTGTATTTCTGAAACACAAAGCCGACGGTTGTTTTTCGTAAGTTGGTGCGCTCACCTTCAGTTAAGGCGAGTAAGTCCTGGCCGGCCAAGCGGACGGTGCCGGCGGTGGGCGGGGTGAGTCCGCCGAGGATATTGAATAATGTTGATTTACCCGACCCGGATGGCCCGACTACGGCGACGAACTCGCCTTTGTCGATCTGTAAGTCAACCCCACGAAGCGCGGCCACTTCCACGTCGCCCTGATGGTAGATTTTAGTCAATCCACGAATGTCCACCATCTGATCAATCATAAGACAGCGCCTCGATCGCGTCTTGCCTGGCCGCTTTCAATCCCGGGTACAGCGTACCCAGTAACGCGCCAAACATGGCGATTAGCAGGACTTTTGGCCACCAATCGGGGGTGATCTTCTGCTGCATCGAAGCCGGAATCATCATTAGAAATAAATAGCGCGTCCCAAAAGAGAAGATGATTCCGGTGATCGCCCCGAGCACGGCGAGTAACATGGATTCCCTTAGGAGTAAGCCCACAATAAATCCGGGCGAGGCACCGAGTGCTTTCAAGATTCCAATTTCCCGCGTGCGTTCAAGCACGGCCGTATACATCGAAAGAAAAACGAAGACAAAGCCGATGGCCACGGCGATCCCGATGATCACTTTCAAAAAAATACCCAATTGCGGAATCTTGTCGGCGCTAAAAAACGAAAGGACCTCTTCCATGGTGTTGATGCCATAGTCCGGTTGCTTGGCCTTCAGGTCGGCGACGACGACAGGGATATTGGAGGGCTGGTCGATCTTCAAATAAATCTGCGTTATGCGGCCGGGGTTGCTGGTTAGGCTCTGCAAGACCGGCAGTTGGACAAACATGCGCCCTAACTTGCCACTCTCGACAATGCCCCGCACGATCCAATCGCGGTTGAGGAGAGCCATTTTCGAACCCACGCGCAGCTTCTTCTCTCGCGCGTAGTATTCGTCGACGATGATGTCGTGGTCCGTTTGAAAGGGGCCGCCGCCGACGAAGCGCAGGCCACCAGCCATGCGGGATGAGCGGTTGAGGTCAATGCCATGGAGGGAGTTCGGAAATTGTAGATTGTGAATGAGGACGCCGGCCGCCATGGCGACATGGGGCTGCGTTTCGAGAAAGGGCACGAGTTTTTCGTTGAGTGGCGCGGAGCCTCCGCCGGTGCCGAATGAAGCGGTAGGGGAGCGGAAGATGATGTCGGCCCCGGCACCTCGCGCCCGGTCCCGCTGATCCTCCAACATGCCGTCGCTGAGGCCGACGATCGTAAGCACGAGCGTCACGGAAAAAGCGATGGCCAGAATGCTGAGGCCGGTGCGGACGGGGCGGTGCTTGAGATTTTCGTAGACGAGCTGATTAACCAAGACTCTAGTTTAGCTTCTCTGCCACGCCGGCTTCGGCAAAAGTAGCCATCTCCAAATAAATCCGCAGGGCGGTCTCGATCAAATTCATCATGAGGGCGGCGCCGGAGCCTTCTCCCAGACGCAAACCCAAGTCGAGCGAGGGCGTCGCACCCAGGGCAGCAAGCATGGCCGCGTGGCCATGCTCGGCCGAGCGGTGCGAGAAAAAGGCTGTCTTTAAAGCATTTGGATTCAAGCGCATAGCGACTAAGGCGGCTGCTGAACTGATGAAGCCGTCGACGACCACGGGTAGTCCGATTTCGGCCGCGGTCAGAATGAACCCGGCCATGGTGCCGATTTCGAAGCCGCCTAGGGCGGCCAGCACGGCCAGCGGCTCTCGCCCGGAATGCAGGGCCAAGGCACGCCTGACCACGGCGACTTTGCGCTCGATGCCGGTGTTGTCGAGCCCGGTGCCCGCGCCCGTGGTGAGGGATGGGTCCGCTCCGGTGAAAGCGGAGAGCAAGGCGGCGGCGGCGGTGGTGTTGCCGATGCCCATCTCCCCCAAACCGACTAGGTCGAAGCGCTGCTGGGCGGAGTGCGCGAGGGATCGGCCTTTCTTTAGCAACTCCTCGGCACGGGCCAGGGGCATGGCCGGCGCGACGGCGAAATTGGCGGTGGGATGGCCGACGCCGCAGTCGACGATGACGGGCTCGATCTGGAATTGCCGGCAGAGGACGTTGACGGCGGCGCCCCCGCGCTGGAAATTGTCGACCATTTGGGCGGTGACCGAGGAGGGGTAGGCGCTGACGCCTTCGGCGACCACGCCGTGGTCGGCGCAGAAGATGTACATGCCTTTGCGGGGCAGGGGAGGGGTCAATTGCCCCGCGATGAGGCAGTAGCGGTGGGCGATTCGTTCGAGGTCACCCAGGCTGCCGGGGGGCTTGGTGAGGGAGTTTAAGCGCTGTTCGATGGCTTCAGAGAGAGACACAGCTTCCATCTACCCACTAAACTAGGGGATATGGCAACTATGGCCCTGGCCACCCCGATGATTCGCATGCAACCCATTCGCCGAAGGAAGTCGATCACGGTCGATATCGGCGGAGTGAAGGTGGGTGGCGGGCACCCGATTATGGTGCAGTCGATGACGAACACCGACACGGCCGACGTCACTGGGACCGCGAACCAGATTATGGAACTGACCAAGGCGGGCTCAGAAGTGGTGCGCGTGACGGTGAATACGGACGATGCGGCGCGCGCCTTGCCGCGCGTCGTCGACACGATTCGCATGCAAGGCTGCCTGACGCCGATTGTCGGCGACTTCCACTACAACGGCCATCAGTTGTTGAAGAAGTATCCGGAGTGCGCGCGGGCGCTGGCGAAGTACCGCATTAATCCGGGCAACGTGAACATTGGCAAGAAGCACGACGACAACTTTCGCACGATGATTGAGTGCGCGATTGAGTACGGCAAGCCGGTGCGCATTGGGGTGAATTGGGGCTCGCTGGATTCAGCGTTGCTGACCGCGATGATGGACGAGAACGCCAAGCTGCCGGAGCCGCTCGAGGCTAAGGAAGTCACCATGAATGCCATGGTGATGAGTGCGCTGATTTCGGCGGAGAAAGCCGAGAGCTATGGGTTGCCGCACGATCACATTATTCTTTCGGCTAAAGTGAGCGGCGTGCAAGACTTGATGATTGTGAATCGGGGACTGGCCGCTAATTGCGATTATCCGATTCACTTAGGTTTGACCGAAGCCGGGCTGGGCTCCAAAGGCATTGTCTATTCGACCGCCGCGCTGGGCGTGATGTTACAGGAAGGCATTGGCGATACGATTCGTTGTTCGCTGACTCCGCTACCGAATGGCGACCGTACCGATGAAGTAATTGTTTGTCAGCAAATATTACAGGCGCTGGAGTTAAGGGCATTTACTCCGCAGGTGACGGCTTGTCCGGGCTGCGGCCGCACGACGTCGACTTTCTTTCAAGATATGGCGGACCAGATTCAGCGCTACTTACGCGAGCAAATGCCGGTGTGGCGTGAGAGCTACACGGGCGTGGAAGAGATGAAGGTGGCGGTGATGGGCTGCATTGTCAATGGTCCGGGTGAGAGCAAGCATGCGAATTTGGGGATCTCGCTGCCAGGGACCTTTGAAGATCCGGTGGCCCCGGTGTATGTCGATGGCAAGCTAGCCAAGACTTTGCGCGGCGACCATATTGTGGCCGAGTTTATTGGCATGTTGAACGGTTATGTGGAGTCGCATTACACTAAGTAGGGCGTAAGTCGGAACGCGGACTAAAGTCCGCGCCACTGGGGATGGCGGCGCCCTACGGAAAAAAAGGACCGGCCAAGCGGCCGGTCCTTTTAGTCATGCGGGTGAGTTGACTTACTTTTCGCCGAGGATCAGGACGCTCGACTGAGCGGCTTGCGGCGTGCCGGAGCCCCAGGCGGCGGAAGAGCCCCACAAGGCGGAGTTGCCCCAAACCGCGGTTGAACCCCACAAAGCGCTCGAGCCCCAGAGGGCGGATGAGCCCCAGGCGGCGGACGAACCCCACAGAGCCGACGAGCCCCACGTGGTGTTGGAGGTGCTGGTGAACGAGTTCGAGCCCCAGACCGCCGTGGATCCCCAGAGGGCGGAAGATCCCCAAAGCGCGGACGTGTCCTTGACGATGTAGACCTGTTTGGTCTTCGTATCGAAGGCGACCTTAGGCGAATTGGCCGGCTTGGTGGCGACATCTTTGGAGCTTAAGGCCGCCCAGACATCGAGGTAGCCGGCACCGACGGTGAACAGGTCGTATTGGCTGACGAAGACTTGGCCAGTGGCCGGGTCAGTAGCCGCGCTGGTGGTGGGGAAGGTCTTGGTAGCCGTCTTCATCAGGCGGGCCTTTACCGTGTCGGGCGTGAGCGAGGCATCCTTCTGCAACATCAGCGCGACGGCACCGCTGACGACCGGGGTGGCCATGCTGGTGCCGCTCAGCCGGAAGTAGGAGACCGACGAGACGCCGATGAGGAAGTCGGTGGACAGACTGTTGTACTCACTATAAAGAATCTGGTTGCCGGGATAGCTCTGGTTAATCCAGGTGGAGAACGTCATCAGGGAAGCGACGCGATTGCCGGGCGCCACCAGATCGGGTTTGGCAATGCGATCCAGCATCGTGGGCCCCTTTGAGCTATAGCTGGCAATCTCATCGTCGGCGCGCGCCGTGGTGCCCATCGTTTTCATGGCGCCCACGGTGATCACGCGTGGGTGATTGCCGGGTGAGGTGATCAAGCCGTAGCCCTTGGTGCCGAAGGTGTTGTCGCGGCCGTAGTTGCCGGCGGCGACGACCACCACAATACCGGCGTCGACGGCCTTACTGACCGCCCTGCCGAGAGGATCAGTCGCGTAGCCTTCGAGCACCGGACGGCCCAACGAAAGGTTAATCACGCGGATGTTGTACTGGGTTTTGAGGGCGATGGCCCGGTTGATGGCGGCGATCACTTGGCTGTCGGTGCCGGCGCCATTCGCGTTCAGCACGCGCAGGTTGACGATGTTGGCGCCCGTGGCGATACCGCGGAAGGTCTTAGTCGCCGAGGGGGAACTGGAGGAAGCGCCGTTGCCGGCGACAATCCCCGCCACATGAGTGCCGTGACCGTATTTATCGTCCGTGGTGGTTTCGCCCGCCACGAAGTTCTCACTGTAGACGATGCGGGAAACGGGTGGGAATACGGCGGGAGTAGCGCCCAGATCGCCGTGCCACATCACGCCACTGTCGATGACGGCGACGCCGATGCCGCTGCCGGTGAGGCCCGCCGTGAAGGCGATGTCGGCTCGGACGGTGGGTTGGATGAGGTCGAGGTTGGCGT
>JAYVRS010000424.1:0-6174 GCA_043776185.1 Bryobacteraceae bacterium
GGACGCACGGACGCCGGCGTGCATGCTTTGGGTCAAGTGGCGGCGTGTACCATGCGGAATCCCCTGCCCCTCCAGAACTTGCGCAAGGCGCTCAATCATTTCCTGCCTTCCACGATTCGCGTCTTGACCGTCGAAGAAGCACCGCTCGATTTTCAGCCGCGCTTCGACGCCGTGGCCAAAACTTACGAATACCGCATTTCCCGTGACGAGATCTGCTCGCCGTTTGAACGCCGTTACGTACACCATTTCCCGTACCCCCTCGATGAGGCTGCCTTCGTCCGTGCCGCGCCCTGGTTCGCGGGCGAACATGACTTCTCCACGTTCGCCGCGGCCGACGCCCGCGACGAATTGGACTACAGTAAGGTCCGCACCATCTTCAGTTCCGAGGCTTGGTTTGAGGGTGGCCAGCTCTTCTACCGCGTGCGCGGCAACGGCTTTCTGAAGCACATGGTGCGCAATTTGGCCGGTACGCTGATCGAGGTAGGGAAGGGCAATCACCAGCCCGGCGATATCGCCCAGCTGATTGCCTCGCGCGACCGGTCACTAGCGGGCGCCACCGCCCCCGCCAGCGGCCTGTTTCTCGTAAGCGTCGAGTATCCTACTTAAGCTCGCCCGACAAGCGGCTCGCCAGCGGCGACTGCTGCCCGGCGTACTTATTCGAAGGCTTGCTGTGATAAGGGTTCGACGAAGGCGTCGAGAGTTGCTCAAAGGTCATCGAGCAGATGCGCATGCCCGGGTAGAGTGCCACTGGCATGCGTCCCAGGTTCGACAATTCCAGGGTGGCTTTGCCTCGCCAGCCAGGATCGAACAATCCCGCCGTGCCGTGTACAATGATGCCGATACGCCCCAGGCTTGACCGCCCTTCCAGGCGCCCTAAGACATCGTCGGCCAATTCCAGATGCTCCTCGGTAATGGCCAGCACGAATTCGCGGGGCTGGAGAATAAAGGCTTCCCCAGGGGCCACCATCACGGTGGACATCAGTTCCTGGATGTTAGTGCGGTTGCGTAGGTCGATGTAGGCGTGCCGCGAATGGTCGAAAACGCTAAATTCAGGACCCAGACGGAAGTCTACGGAGCAACTGCCGAATTGCTCGGGAGGGAGTTCGGGACTCACCCGAATTTTACCTTCGGCTAGGTAACGCTTGATGTCGACGTCAGAGAGGACCATAGAGATGTCCCCTGATTGTAGCCTGTGAAGTGGGTTGGTGGACGGCATGGGGTTCGAACCCACGACCCCCACGTTGCGAACGTGGTGCTCTCCCAACTGAGCTAGCCGCCCACATCACTCGACCCTTTTAGTTTACCATCGTACCCAGGCCAGTTGTACAGTCCAGTGTCCGTTTGAAAAAGAGGGAAAAAGAATGAAGAGTATTTTGATGGCGGTCTTCGTCGTGGCGGCGATGTTACTTTCCAGTTGCAGTTCGGCCGAAGTGAAACAGAAGGCTGATGACGCCACCAAGGCTGCCGAAGCCGCGGCCAGCGCGGCGGCGGATAAAGCCAAGGAGACCGGCGAAAAAGCCCTCGACAAGGCCAAAGCCGCGGGCGAAACCGCGATGGACCAGGCGAAAGAAGCGGGCACCAAGGCCCTCGACAAGACCAAGGAAACTGGCACCGCCGTAAAAGACGCGGTGAAGGAAAAAGCCCACGTGGCCGGAGAAAAAGTGAAGGATGTCGCGGGTGACGCGAAAGATGCCGCCCGCCAAGCGGCCCACAAAGTTGCGACAAAAGCCGAAGAAGTTGCCAAAAAGGCTAAGGACGCCACGAAGCCCTAAGGTCCTTAGCCGGCCCCTAGCCCGCTTGGTGCCTGAGAGCTTAGAACCTTCGTACCCTCGAATTTCGATCTGTAAGCCTAGTGATTCTTTCCAGAATCAGAGTTACTTTGGAATCGAGAGATGCAAAGTTGAATTGGGTATTCATCACCGGAGCTTATCCGCCCGACAGAGGCGGATTGGCGGACTACACAGCGGTGTTGGCACGGGAGTTGGTTCGTCAGGGTGATCGCGTCACCGTGGTGACGGGTCCTTTGGAATCGGCTCCTGCTGCCGACGGCGTCCACTTGCTCACTCTTTCCGATCACTTTGGCCGGCGAGGGCTGGCTGAACTCGACGCGTTTCTGGCGACGTTGCCTGTGCCGCGCCGGATGTTCGTTCAGTATGTCCCGCAAGCCTTCGGCCCGCGGCCCAGCAGCCGCTTCAAAGGCCTCCCGCTGACCTTCGCGTGGTGGCTGCGTAAACAGGTGGGGTTCCCCGTTTGGACCATGTTTCACGAGGCGAAAGTGACCGCCCCGGCCGGCAGCAACCTCTCCAGAAAATTTCTTTCGCAAGCCACCGGACATATGCTCCGATTCACCGTCTCCGCCTCCGAGCGCCTCTTCGTCGCCATGCAAGCTTGGCAACCGATCATCGAGGATTATCTATCACCCGTGCAGGGCGTCGAGTATTTGCCCATTCCCAGCAACGTCGTCACCACGGTGGATGAATCCGTCCGCCAACAAATGCGGGCCCTGCTGCTGAACGGACACGCGAAGTCGATCGTGGGCCATTTCGGCACTTTTTCGAGCGAAGTCGCCGATCTGATGGAGCCTCTAGTGCGCCGCAGCTTGATTGAAAATCCTGATCGTCAGATTCTGCTGGTGGGTGACGGCAGCCAGGAGTTTGCCGGCCGTCTGCCTGATGCGGGTGGCGCGCTGGTCACCGCGACGGGCCGCCTCGACTCCGACGCCGTGGCCCGCCACTTGTCCGCCTGCCATCTCTTGATGCAGCCCTTTCCCGATGGCGCCAGCACCCGGCGCGGCTCCATTATGGCCGGTCTGGCTCTGGGCGTCCCTATCGCCTCCAACTGGGGCCAAGCCAGTGAACCGGTTTGGGAAGAGCAGCGCGCCGTGGCCATGGCGGCCAATCCCGAGTCGTTGCCCGCCCTGATCGATGATCTGCTCGCCCGGCCCGACGAGTGCGCGGCTTTGGGCCAACGCGGCCGGCTGCTTTATCAGCGGCTATTCTCCCTGGCCCACACCGTCCGCGTCTTGCGAGCCTAGGTGTGATTCGGCCGGCGTCGCCAGGCATCTAAACGCGTCGCCACCCCCACCACTTGGCCCACCACGTCGGCTTCGTTGTCGGCAAATAGCCGCGGCGGCGTCTTGGCTCCCGGGGCGAATTGCATCATCAATCGTCCCTCCACCATGCTGCACCAGCCACATTGATGACCCTGCCGGTGTTCCACAAAATAGATCGGCCGCTCGTTCTCGTCGCGCCAACCGTCCGAGGCGATCTTCCGCTTGCTCTCGTCGATCAAAAGGAGGGCTCCCGGCGGCAGAATCGGGTACATCGACCAATCGTCCGTTCCCAGCATCGCGTACCGCTGGCTTTTGTGATCGTTGCCGCCCAAGAGCATCAAAGGCAACCGGCCCCACCGCTGAATCATTCGACTAATGTAGGTTGTGCGGCGAAAATCAACACTTGGATCGAGACTAAGCGGAATCGGCACCTCCACGTTCGCGTCTAGCCGCAAGCGCAAAGGGTGCGTCGCCGGCACGTCCAGGCAGGCCATCGAATCCGCTGCCATCTGGTGTAATGGAACCCCATACCAGGCAAGGACTTCCGTCAGATCGAGGCGATAAATAGTACAAAGGCTGTACAGCCGGAAAACGCTGGGCACCGTGCCCTTGTTTTCAATATCCGCCAATCGGCTCAGCGCGATAGCGAACTCGTCACTCTTCTGCCGCTCGGCAATCCGTTGGCTGGCTTCTTCGACATCGCGATATCGCAAATTCAAGCGCTCGCGCACTCGCTTCAGTTTTTGGCCAGCTTCTTCCATGCTATATTCATGCCAACGGGAGGCCCGTCTGTTGACAATGTTCAGCCCTTCCTAGTTCAAGATGACAACCGCGGATCGACTCATAGTCACAACCGGCTCACCTTGTTTAACATCTGTCTTTTGGATTATATAAACGGTACGTAGTGAGCGCAACTCTTGGTTTTTCTTTTTGTTCCGTTTTCGGAACAGGCCCTAAAGGGAGTAATTAAATAATTAATCGTGAGTGAACCTAATTTCACTGCCGGCCTTAGTGCCCGCGTCATTGTCGGCGTCTCCGGGGCCAGCGGAGCGATTTACGGCTGGCGCTTGTTAGAAAAATTGCGTGAGCTTGCTCACGTCGAGACTCACCTCATTCTAACCCGTTCTGGTGAGCGTACTGCCTTTCTTGAACTCGGCAAGCGGTCGGCTGACTTCAAGATGCTCGCCCACCACAGTTATCCTATGGAAGACATCGGCAGCCGGCTGGCGAGTGGGTCTTACCTCACTCAGGGCATGGTGATCGCCCCTTGTTCAGTGAACAGCATGTCGGCGATTGCTACGGGCAACACCAACAACCTGCTCACTCGCTCGGCGGATGTGATGCTGAAGGAACGGCGCAAGCTCATTCTCATGGTGCGTGAAATGCCCTTCCACCTGGGTCATTTGCGCACCATGACCGCGCTGGCCGAAATGGGAGCGATCATCGCCCCGCCCGTCCCCGGCTTCTATCACCAGCCCCAAACCGTCCTCGACCTCGTCGATCACTGCGTCGATCGCGTGCTTGACCTCCTGGGCCTCCCCGCGCCCGATGCCAAACGATGGGATCCTCAAAAGTAGGCATGAAGAAAAACAATATCGTCGCGTTCCAAGGCGAACGCGGAGCCTTCTCCGAACTGGCCGCCGTCCAGCTACTGGGCCAGCGCCTTAGCCTGCTGCCCTGCGAACGTTTCGACCAGATGTTTCGCGCCCTCTCCGAAGGCGCGGCGGACGCGGCCGTCGTACCCATCGAAAATACCCTGCATGGGTCCGTCCACGAAAACTACGACCATTTGCTGAACTTCGACTTAAAGATCGTCGCGGAAACCAGCGTGCGGATCGTCCACAACCTCATCGTGCCGCCGGGCACCAAATTTAAGGACGTCCAGCAGGTGTACTCGCATCCGGTGGCGCTTAACCAGTGCCTGCACTTTTTTGCTGCCCACCCGCGGCTCGAGAAAAAGACCTTTTACGACACCGCGGGCAGCGTCAAAATGATGATGGAACAGCGGCCGGCAGGCGCGGCCGCCATCGCCTCCAGCTTGGCCGCCTCCAACTATGGTGGCCACATCCTGAAGGCTTCGATTGAAGACGATCGCAAGAATTTCACCCGTTTCTTCCTGCTGCGGCGTCCTGATTTCCCCTCGCCCAAAATTATGCAGGCCGCCAAAGTCTCGGTCGTCTTCCGCACCAAGAATTCGCCGGGCAGTCTCTTTCGCGCGCTCGCCGCCCTGGCCCTTCGCGATATCTCTCTCGTGAAAATTGAATCACGGCCCATGCGTGGCCGCCCCTGGGAGTATCTCTTTTACCTCGACTTCCTCGGCCACGTCGACGACCCAAACGTACGCCACGCGCTGGCCCATCTCGGCGAGGTCTCCGACCTCATGCGCGTGCTAGGCTGCTATCCCGCTGCGAAAATCGAGGTTTAGTTGATGCCGCCGCCTGACTTTTCCGGTACCTTCACCCTCAATTGCCAGTTGAGCGAACTCGCCTTCCTCAAACCCCCGAAAATGCGCGTGGATTCCGTCGTCCACGCCGAGCCCTCGCTCACCGTCACCACCATGCAGATTGACACCAACGGGGCCAATACCACCGTCCGCCGCTTCACCACCGACGATGTGCCCGTCATGATCGAGGTGTTGGGCAAACCCCGTCAACTTCGGGCGCGTTGGGAAAATCTCGAATTGGTAGTCGAAACCTCTTGGGACCATAACGGCAATCCGCGCGTTCTCACTGACCGTTGGAGTCTCACGCCGAACCGGCGTCAATTGGTAGTCACGCGACACCAGCAGATGAACGGCGGCGCGGTCCGGCAGCGCTTCGTGCTCGATCGCGAAAATTCGGGCGACTAAATGAAAAGGCCCCTGATGCCTAACCCATGACAGGGTCAAAACACCAGGGGCATTGTTTTTACGCTCAACTACCGGAATCGCATCCAACGCCTAAGCGCCGGATGAAACTCGTCTCGCGTGAGGTGGCCGGTCCACAGGAATAGCGGTCCCGGCACTGGACGAGACCTGAACGTTAGAGGGTCAACTTCAACAGTCGACCACCTCACGCATAGGTTGCTTAGAACGTTTACTATCAGTACTCATTCGGTTTGAACCACCTCCTTTTCTCAGTGAT
>JAYVRS010000425.1:0-1924 GCA_043776185.1 Bryobacteraceae bacterium
GCGACGGTTGAGAAGGCTCTGCGCGGCTACAAGGACATCAACTATCGGGCGCTCCGCATGCTGGAGCCCGGCGGTATTTTGATGACTTACTCCTGCTCGCACCACGTCACCGAAGCCGATCTGCTGGGCGTCATCGCCGACGCTTCCATCGACGCCGGCCGCACGGTCCGCGTGCTCGAACGGCGCAGTCAAGCCGCCGACCATCCCGTGCTGCTGACGGTTCCCGAGACGCTTTATCTCAAAGGCGCAATTCTTGAAGTAATTGCTTAATACTCGCGCGTTAGCGGCCGATAAGCGACTCATCATGAGCATTGCAGCCATTGCCCTCAAAGGGCTGGGCGAGGTTCACGCGCGCGTACAAGCGTCAGCGGAACGCCTGGCCAAAATCCCTACCCAACCGGGTGACACGGTGGACTTAAGCGCCGAAATCATCGGGCTCGCCCAGGCGAAAAACGAGAATGCCGCGCTGCTGGCGGCGCTCAAAACTGACGACGAGAACACCGCCCAAACGCTGAATATTCTGGCCTAGCGGTACTTCACTTCGGCCAGAAATAATCCCGACGCCGGAGCCGTGCACGCGGCCACCTCGATCTTGCGCCGTGGCTTGTTCTCTACCAACAACCGGAAATCCTCGGGCGTAATTTCGCGCAGACCCACCTTCACCAACATCCCCACCAACCGTCGCACCATCTTCCAAAGAAAATGCGAAGCTTCGATGCGAATCAGGATCAGATGACCATCCTCGGCGATCGCCGCTGAATCCACCACCACGATCGTCGATTCGTCCGGGCGCAACGGATCCAATTGCCGGAACTGCACAAAGTCATGCCTCCCCGCCAAAAACTCCGCCGCCGTCGCCATCGCTTCGACATCCAAACGCGGCTTCACCCACCACACCTGCCGCTTGGCGAACGCCGTCTTGCGCGTCGAGATTTGATACTGATACACGCGCCCGATCGCGTCATGGCGCGCATGAAACTTGGGCGTGGCCTCTTCCAAAGTCAGCACGCTGACGTCCGCCGGCAACCGGTCATTCAACTCGCGCCGGAACTCCTCCGGATGACACTTCGGCGTCGTGCGAACTTTGATATGCGCTACCTGGGCCAGCGCATGCACGCCCGAATCGGTGCGCCCCGCTCCCTGGATTTCCACCGCCACCGTTAAGTACTCTTCCGCCGCCCGTCGCAGCACCCCTTGAATGGTGCGCGCGTTGGGCTGCTCCTGCCAACCGGAGAACTTGGTACCGTCGTACTCCAGCGTCAATTTCCAGTTTTTCATTTCAACTTCTTGCGGATGGCCGCAACGTCCTTCGCCCCGGGTGCCAGTTCCACATACTTCGCATACGCGATGCGCGCCGCCTTCTTGTCGCCCATCCGTTCACGGCTCTCACCCAGCCTCAAGAAGCACTCGGCGTTAGTCGGGTCCCACTTCGTGGCCTCTTCAAAGCGCAACGCGGCCGCCCGCATGCTGCCCTTCTTGTAGTAGTAGTTGCCAATCCGCAACTCTTCCTTCGCCTGCAAGGGGTTGAACGCGTATTCTTTCTGGGGCTTGAGCGTCTCATCCTCTTCCGGGGGCAACTGTTGCGGAACTTGCGACAAAGCCAGGAACACGAGCATCAACACAGGGAACACTCTTGTATTATAAGGCCTTAGAATTAAAGAAGCGATGACGCTGCGCGAGAAGGTCTCCCAACTCCCGATATCCCCCGGCGTCTACCTCTACAAAGATGGGGCCGGGCAAGTTCTTTACGTCGGCAAGGCGAAGAACTTGCGAAGCCGCGTCCGCAGCTATTTCAACGAGGACAGCCTCGCTCACCCCAAAACCGGCACCCTGATCGAGGTCGCGCAAGACATCGAGATCATCATCGTCGACAACGAGAAGGAGGCGCTGGCGCTCGAGAACAACCTCATCAAGCAATGGAAGC
>JAYVRS010000426.1:0-1923 GCA_043776185.1 Bryobacteraceae bacterium
GAAGAGCGTTTCGCGCTTGAGCATCCGGTTGACTTACTCGAGCCGCTATTATTTCTAATCGCGCGCTTACTGAATGATCTATGCGATCGCCTACGTCAACACTCGCGCGCCACCACGGAGTTACGCGTGTTACTCGCATTAGTCGATGGCAGCACCCATACGCGGGTGCTCGCGCTGCCCTTTGCCACGCATGATTCGCATGCGCTACTGAAGCTGGTGCAGCTCGATTTTGAGGCCCATCCGCCGCGCGCGGCCATTCGCCATTTGACGGTGGCCGTCTTGCCGGTGGAGCCACGGGTCATCCAGCATCATCTTTACACGCCGCCTTCGCCCGTGCCGGAACGCCTCGAATTGACCTTAGCCAAGATCCGGGCCATGGTGGGCACGGAAAAAGCCGGTTTCCCCGAGTTACTCGATACGCATCGTCCCGATGCCTGGCGCATACGCGCCTCAGCGCCTCTAGTCCACGAGCCAGATCGCGAATTCGGCTTACGGCTCGCCCTACGTTACTTCCGTCCGCCCTTGCCGGCCAAGGTGGAAGTGGAGCGTGGCCGCCCCATCCGGCTAATCGCCAGCGGCATCGCCGGCCGTATTGTCCAAGCCGCCGGACCTTGGCGCGCTTCCGGCGACTGGTGGACCGATATGGCCTGGTCCCGCGAAGACTGGGACGTCGCGCTTACCGACGGCGCCCTCTACCGTATCGCGCTGAACGAAGTCCACTGGGCGGTGGATGCGTCATATGACTGATGACCTGCTGACACCCCCATGTACGTCGAATTCCATGCCCGCTCCGCCTTCAGTTTCCTCGAAGGCGCCAGTACACCTGAGGACCTCGTCTCCACCGCGGCGGACCTCGGCATGCCCGCGCTCGCCCTCGCCGACACCGATAACCTTTCCAGCGCGCCCCGCTTCTACATGGCCGCCAAGAAGGCCGGATTACATGCCCATCTCGGTGTTGAAGTAACTGCCGCGGCCGGTGGAAGATATATTTTATTCGCCGAATCGCGCACCGGTTACCAGAACCTATGCCGCCTACTCAGTGCCATGAAACTGCGCGCGCCCAAAGGGCAGGCCGCCGCCACCGAAGAGGACTTTCGCACTTACTCCGCCGGGCTGATCTGCCTCACCCACGGCGAGCGCGATCCGCAGTTACTCCTCGATATCTACGGCCGCGGACAAGTCTACGCCGAGCTTACCCGCGACTTACGACGCGCATCCGAGTCTCGCAACCAGCGGGTGATCGCCATCGCCGACCAATACCAACTTCCGCTGCTTGCCACCAACGCCGTCCACTACGCCAAACCCGACAAGCGCGAATTGATGGACGTTCTTACTTGCGTACGCCACAAAACCACCGTCGACCAAGCCGGGCGCTTACTGGAGGCCAATGCCCAACGTTACCTGAAGCCCGAGCGCATGATGCGCCGCCTCTTCGCCGACTATCCGCAAGCGATCACCAACACGCAAGCTCTCTCCGAACGCCTCGGCTTCACGCTGGCTGACCTCGGCTATCAGTTCCCGCTCTATCCCCTGCCCCCCGGCGAAACCATCGATTCTTTTCTGCGCCAACGCACCGAGGAAGGCGCGCGCGGACGCTACCGGCCTTATCATGAAAAGGCTCAGCGTCAAATTGAACGCGAATTAAAGCTCATCGCCAAGCTCGAACTGGGCGGTTATTTTCTGATCGTCTGGGACATTGTCCGTTTCTGCCGCGACCATGGCATTCTGGCGCAAGGCCGTGGCTCGGCAGCTAATTCCGCGGTATGTTACTCGCTCGGCATCACGGCCGTCGACCCGGTCGGCATGGACTTACTCTTCGAACGCTTCCTCTCAGAAGAGCGCGGCGAATGGCCGGACATCGACATTGACTTACCCAGTGGCGACCAACGCGAACGCGTCATCCAATACGTCTATCAACGCTAT
>JAYVRS010000427.1:0-6173 GCA_043776185.1 Bryobacteraceae bacterium
AAGTTGTTCGCGTCCAGGACATTGTTGCGCAGGAACTCGTAAGCCGTGCCGTGCAGTGCGTTCGTGCCGCTCTTCGACGCGAAGCTCATGATGCCGCCCGTCGCTTGGCCAAACTCGGCCTTAAAACCGTTGGTGTCCACGGTGAACTCGGTGATCGCCTCAATCGACGGCGCATTTACCGCCACCCAGCTCTGGGTGAGGGCGCGCGTGGTGTTGGCCGAAACGCCATCGAGGTTGGTGCCGTAACCGGCCGCCTGTCCACCGCCCAGGATGAAGCCGTTGTCGCCGCCGACATTCTTTGCTTCCGGAGTGAGTGCGGCGAGGTTGAAGGGGCTGCGCATCGTGCCTCCGACCACCAGCGGCAACTCGTCCACCAGCTTGTTATTAATCGTCACGCTCGACTTGGCGTTTTCGGTGGAGAGGGCTAGCGCGCTGGCCGACACCTCCACGGCTTGGGTCGCGGCGCCTACTTCGAGCGTCGTATCCACTCGCACCGTAGCCGAGGCGTTCAGCGCCAGACCGGTGGTAGTGGAAGGGCGGAATCCCTCTTTCTCGACGCGCACGCTGTAAGTGCTCACCTGCAACTGCGGCACCGTGTATTCACCCGACGCATTCGAATTCGCGGTAAACTTCACGCCCGTCTGCGTGTTGGTCAGGACGACTTTGGCCCCGGGCACAATGGCACCGGAGGCGTCGCGGACGGTACCCGTAATGGTGCCCCGCTCGGATTGGGCATGGAGCATCAGTGCGCTCATACTGAGCCAAACGGCCAGTTGGCGAATTACCTTTAGCACGTGCATGGGTTTAGACCTTCCTCGTTGTTTGCTGCGGCTAGCGCACCGCAGTATTGTGATGAAATATATCATGCTTTGAGCGGCGGGGCGTGACTCTCTTAGTGGATTCCGGCTAGCCAGTCGAACACGTGCTCCTGCCACCGGCGCGGGAAGGCATTGAACCCCTCCGGAGTCTCAAACGTAATCGCCTTCGCCCCCAGCCGCTCCACTTGGGCCCGCACGTCGGCCACGCGCGCATAACGATCCAGGGTCGGCGCCACCAGCAACGTCTGGCGCGTCGAGGCCAGCGCCAGCGCTTCGTCAAAGTCAAACGGTAGCCGCCCCTCGTGACCGGCAAAGAATCCCAGTCGAGGCATCAAGCCATGGAGGTGCGAAAAATGACGAATGCCCTCCACGCCTTTGTCCGCGGTGTCCAGCCGCAATGGATCGTACCCCGCCACGGCCGCCAAGCCCGCCACACGGCCATCGAGGGCCGTCGTCATCAGCCCCACTTTCGCGCCGAGTGAAAAGCCCAGTAGATAGATCCGAGCCGAATCCACCACCTCCAGGGCCGAAACCGCGTCGATAGCCGCGCGGGTATCCGACACCATCTTGCCCATCAGACTCCACTTCGGATAGCGCCGGTAGAAGTCGCGCGCATCCAGCACGCGCGTGCCGAAACCGATCTGGTCGAAGGCTAACACCGCGAAGCCGCGTTTCACCAGGGCGGGGAAGGACGGGCGCTGGTCAAGCCGGTAGTCGGTGCCGGTGCTGGTCCAAGGTGCTGAGGCCGACCAGCCATTCTGATACGAGTAGCCATGCAGCCAAATCACCACGGGCCACTTGCCGTTGGGCTCACCTGCCGGATAAAAGAGATCCGCTTTGAGGCCATCGCCAAAGGGAATTTCGGCCCAGCCCATGCCTTCCTGCGCAATGCGAGCCCGCGTCGCGAGGTTCGCACTGGGCCGCTGGAACAACCCTTCGAGCCAGCCCCCAGTGGCATCGATCGGCTGGGGCAAGGTCTTGGACGGCAACCTGGGCGCACTCGGTGGCTCGTCGCCCATCGCCCAATCCAGATGCTTCCGTAACTCGGCGGCCGGCTCCCCAGCCCGTGAGCCGCGAACCGGATAAGACAAGGGATTGATCTGCTCCCCGCTCAACGCGCGCCAGCCATCGAAGGTGTAGCCATGGATCCAGGTCTCGGTCTTGGGCTGTTTGCGGCGGCCAAAGATAGTGTCGAAGAAGTCGATGAAGTTTTCGATATCGCCCGCCGTCGTATCATGCTCGCCATCGCGCAAATGTAGCCAGATGTTCTCGGGATGTCCCAGGAATTTGTAGACACTGAGCGCGGAGCGATAAGCCTGCTCAAACCCCAGCGGATTGCCCGCGGCCTCGGCATAGCCCGAATACAGCATCAAGCCGCGCGGCACCACCAACGACAGCAGCGAATTCTGGTCCACCGGCAACTTATCCTCGCGCCCCGAAAAAAATCGCAACCTCGGATGAAACCAGTGCGACTGCACGCCGGCCAGCAACTCGATGCTCTCGTTAGCGAAAGTTTCGGTGGTGTAACGCCAGGGGTCCACTTCGCCACTGTTGCCGCTCGAAGGGATCACCGCACCGATGCGCTGATCGAACGCCGCTGCCAGTAGCGCCTGCTTGCCGTTGCGCGAATGGCCCGCCAGCCCGATCTTGCGCGCATCCACCTCGGGCTGGGTCACCAGATAGTCCACGGCCCTTGACGCGGCCCACGCCCAGCGCGCCAACACCGAAAAGTCATACTGCGGATACACCTCGATCCACGCATCGCTGTCATCCCCATTTCCGTAACGTGGATCCGTCGCATGATAAATGCAGGCGATATAGCCGCGGCGCACGGCCGTGTAAATCCAAGGCCGGTTGCGCGCATGATTTGTCAGGAAAACCGGAAACGGCCCCGGCCCATCGGGAATCACCAATTCGATCCGCAGCGTGGCGCGATGCTGCGGCCCAAACGCGAGTTGCACTTCGCGAATGGTTGACCGGCCCTCGTGGCGGCTCGCCGTCACCGTCGCTTGCAAGTTGTCTGGCGCGGGCGGCATTTTGCCAAACATCCAATGCTCGATATCCCGGTGCAAGAGTCCTCGCTGCACGTTCCAAAGGGCGGGTGTCGTGACTCGCACCGCATGCGCGCCCTCACGAATCAGTAACGGATCGGGCAATTCGGCGAGCGAGAGCATTTTGTCGAAGTCCGGTGGCTGAGTGCCGGTCCGCCGCACCCACTGCTCCCAAGTCTTGTCGACGGCGTTGATGCGTCCATCGGCCGGGGTCCGGCTCGGGCGCAGCAACCGGATCACCTCTTCGGCGCGGTTCTGACCGAAAACGGTAACTGTCCAGAGTAGAATCACCAGCTGTCGCCGCATCGCCATGTCACGATTCTATGCGAACCACCTTGGGCGTGGGCCGGGCAGGACGACGCCGGACGCGGCGCGCCTTACCGTGACGAGTCCGCCGCAGGGGAGTCGGGAGTAAATTCCCTGGCCGACATCTCGCTCTACAAGGAGGTCGGCTTCAAGGAACGTTACCGGCTGCGCTTCAACGTGGACGCGTTCAACGCCTTCAACATCCAAGGCCTCAACAACCCGAACGCCACCGACGGGATCCAGCAGCTCCAGAGTTCTTACTGGAGGCCCCGCCAGATCCAATTCACGGGCCGCTTCACGTTCTAACGCGGCCAGGAGATCCTTCGGGAGCCATGCCGATTCGGTAGAGCCCCGCTGAACAGGCTATACTTCAAGTCCCAGAAGGCCACCGAGCGTCTGCCGCAACCGCTCCAGTTGCCCGATCAGTGCCCGGATTTCGTCCTCTGGGAGACTGGCGAAAGCTTCTTCCCCACCTTGGTCAATCGGGTCGTCGATCTGCGCGAGTAGCGCTAGTCCCGCCGGGGCAATCCAGCAAAAGACTTGGCGCCGGTCGTGGGAACTGCGCTCTCGCCTTACCATCGCTTTGCCTTCCAACCGGTCCAGCAGGCGGGTGATGCCCGGCGTCTGCTCAATCATCCGCTCGCCGATCTCGAGCGTGGGTAGGCCCGCCTCGCCCGCGCCGCGCAAAATTCGCAGGACGTTGTATTGCTGCATGGTGAGGCCATACGGCTCGACGAAGCGGCTGTAGTTACGCTGGATCAGATGGGCCGTGCGCATCACGCTCAAGGCCGCTTCCTGCGACGAACTCCGGAATGGCTTCGTCTGACGTATTTCGCGAAGCAACTGACTGTCTGGCACCCCTAAAGCCTATCTTGCATTGGTTGACTAGTCAATTTATTCGCCGGATTGGATCGGCTAACATGAAGGCATCATGGCTCGCGGATGGGAGAGCAAAGATATCGAGGCCCAGCAGGAACAGCGGGAGGAGGCGCGCAAACCGGCGCGCCTGATGACGGCGCAAGATCAGGAGCGGCTCAGCTTGGAACTTACCCGCAAGCGCGTAGCCGGTGACCTGGACCGCGCCAAGCACCCTCGCCATCGCCAACAGATCGAAGGCGCCCTCGCCCACCTCGATGCGCAGATTGCGCGCTTGTCCACCGGTTCCTAAGCGGCGGGCGGCCACTAATCCAAATAACGAAACTCATTGGACTGAATCTCTGTGTTGGAAAACAGCTCCCGGCTACGGAACCACGCCGCAAACCACAGGTAGGCCAACAGGCCGGCCGGCAGCCACCACTCGCCCTGCCGTTGGAGTTTCACCGCCACGGCACCGCCCAGAAAGCTGCACAGCAGAAAGAAGCCGATGCGCAGCGTGCCGGGAAACAGGTACAGCGCGAGCGAGGCCAGTTCCACGGCGGCCAGGGTCGTCATGTAGGGGCGCAGATTCCAGGTGCGGAACGCCTCGGCGATCATCTTAGTTTCGCTGAACTTTTCAATGATGCTCCACAGCATCACGATGATGAAGGGTGCGTTCACCGCCCACCCGATCATTCTCTTATCCATGGAAGACAGTTTAGCGAATCAGCTAAGCCTTTCGCTTTCGATGACGGCTTCAATGGTGCCGGGAGCATTGCCCTCCAGGCGATTATTGACAAAGATCAACGCCCGGCGACCGGAGCTTCGCGCATATCCGATCAGCTCGCGCAACGTGCGGCGCGCCTCCGGATTGGCCTCCTGCACCTGGGCGTAAGGCGCAAAGCGTTTCACGGCCTCTTCGTAGGCACGGCCCGGCCGCAGCAGAGCCCGCACTACGAAGAAGTCGCTGGTGAACACGCCGGGCAGGCTCATCTGCGCGGCCAATTCCGGCATGCGCGTCCAGGAGTTCAGCACGTGCGACACCCGGTAGCGGGCCAGTAGCGACAGGTATTCGGGGGCTAAGAACTCCGGATTGCGAATTTCCACCGCGTACCGAAACTCGACGGGCAAACGCTGCAGAAAGGGCTCCAGTTGGGTGAGGAACTCGTCCAGGTTGGGTCGCGCGACGGCCCCAAATTCAAAGATCAGCGCTTCTACGCGGCGGGCATAGGGTTGCAGTGGATCGGTGAAAGCCATGCGGAAGAGGTCGGCGTCGAGATAGGTGGCGTTCGCCAGACCGCCGCGCGCCCCATAACGCGCATGCGATAGCCATTGCCGGGCCGTCAGATCTTCGGGCACTTTGAAGGCGAAGCGGAGGGATGGGGAAGAGGTGAAAAGCCTCTGCCAAAAGGCCGGGGTAGGGAACTGGTAGAACGAGAAGTCGCCGCAGACCACCGGGAAGATTTCACCATACTCGGCTAGGCAGCTCTCTTCGAACTTCTTGTGCGACAGCTTGCCGCGCCTGATGTAGCGCTCGGGCGTGTAGAGTTGCCCCAGCCAGCCTTCGTATTTCCAACTGCTGGTGCCGATCAGAATGCCCTCGGCGGCCAAGCCGTTGAGGCGCGAAGTCAGTTTGGTTTTGAGCGGCAGTTCCTCCGGCTCGAACAAGGACAAATTCACAACAGGACGGTCTCCAGATCGTCGTTCCGCTGGAGCGCTTGCACCACGGTCGGCAAGTCCACTGCCGGCAAAGCGCCCAGCCACGTGCGCATCTGCTGCTCGTTGCCGTCGAAGTAATAGTCCACCAACTCGACCAGTGCGGCGCGCCGCAGCGCGTCCCGATCCACGGCGGGCGTATAGACAAAGTAACGGCCGATCTTCTTGCGCTGGGCCGCGCCTTTGCGCGTCAACCGGTCGAGCAAAGTCATCACCGTCGTGTAGGCCAGCGCATGGCGATTGAGGAGAGCTTCCCGCACCTGCGCCACGTTCGCCGACTCCAGCGTCCACAGCGCGCGCAAGCACTCCAGCTCGAGCGGCGGCGGAATCGCGCGGGGTAAGGCCTTCTTGCGCATCTAACGATTATGGACTCAGTTGATCGGCTTGACGAGTGCCTGATTCAGCTTATCCGCAAACGGCGAACTGC
>JAYVRS010000428.1:0-6166 GCA_043776185.1 Bryobacteraceae bacterium
TGGATCTCGGTCGACATCTTTGCCGTCTCGCCCGCTGCGGCACCTCCTCGTGAGATGCCCATGCAACGCCGGGGAGACCAGCCAAAATTAAGTTCCACAATGGCCGTTGGTGAAGAAGGTGAATCGAACGCCCCGGCTTATGAACGCGAGGTCGGCCAAGTGTCAGCCCCGGTCGGCGTGGCCGGAACGTCGATCGAGCCGGGGTCTACGGTGCGCGTCGACGTCGTGGTGCGCACCAAAAAGATCGGCCACTTCTTTCCTGGCGGCACCGTTGACGCCTTCGATATCTGGCTTGAGTTGGAAGGACGCGACCCGGAGAATAAACTTATCTACTGGAGTGGCAAGTTACAATCCGATGGGGCCGTCGAACCGGGCGCCCACTTTTACCGCTCCTACATGTTGGACGGCGATGGGCAACAGATTAACAAACGCAATGCCTGGCAAGCTCGTAGTGTCCTATATGTAAGGCTGATTCCGCCAGGTGCCGCTGATGTCGCACATTACCGCGTAAAGGTCCCACCGTCCGCCAAAGGACCCATCACTTTCACCGCCAAGCTCAACTATCGTAAGTTCGCCCACTATTACAATAAGTTCTCCTACGCGGGCGTCGCTAAACCCGGCGAAGTCACTCTCGAAGCCGACAAACGCGAATATACCTTCGACAAGATCCCCGCCAACGTATCGGGTGCCATCAAAGACCGGATCCCCGAACTCCCCATCGTCGTTGTCGCGTCAACCATCGCCCAGGTCTCATTGGGCAAAGCTCAGTATGAGCCCAAACTCCGCAAGGAGGACCGTACCCGCTGGAACGACTGGGGAATCGGGATGTTACTCCAAGGTGACCTAAAAGGCGCCCAATACGCCTTTGCCAAAGTCACCGAGGCCGACCCCACTTATGCCGACGGCTGGCTCAATATTGCCCGCGCCCTGATCCAGGAAGGCGAAACCGAGGCCGCGCGGCCTTATCTTGACAAGGCCCTGGCCATCAACTCCAAGCTGGCTCGCATTCACTATTTCCGTTCCCAGGTTCAGAAAGCGGCCGGCGATTACGACGGCGCCATCGCCTCGCTCGAGTTAGTTCTCGCCCAATACCCGCGCGACCGCGTTGCCTTGAACCAAGCCGGAAGAGTCTTATTCTTACAGCGGAAATACGCGGCAGCCGTCAACCGCTTCGAACAGACTCTGGGGGTGGACCCGGAAGACTTACAGGCGCACTATAACTTAATGCTCTGCTACCGTGGGCTAGGTGAAACCGCCAAGGCCGCCCGGGAAGAAACACTCTTCCGGCGTTTCAAGGCCGATGAATCCGCTCAGGTGCTTACCGCCAAGCCCCGCTTACTCAATCCGGAAGATAATAACGAACGTCAGGCCATGCACGAACATGAAAGCGCTCCTCTTAATTAGCCTCACGGCCAACTTACTCGCGGTAACATTTGTCGATGCCACTGCCGCCGCTGGTATTCACTTTACGCATAACGCGGGCAAAGCCGGCAAGAAGTGGATGCCCGAAACCATGGGCGCGGGCTGCGCCTGGCTCGACTTTGATCATGACGGCTGGCCCGATATTTTCCTCGTCAACGGCAAAGACTGGACGCCACGCGGCCGGCGCACGCCCTCGGCGCTTTACCGCAACAACCGCAACGGCACATTCACCGACGTCACCGCGGGCAGCGGCCTCGAAGTCGACATATACGGCCTCGGAGTATCCTCGGCCGACTACGATGGCGACGGCCAGCTCGACCTTTACGTCACCGCGCTCGAAGGCGACCGCCTGTTTCACAACGAAGGTCATGGTAAGTTCCGCGATGTTACCGCCGCCGCCGGTATCGCCAACGCATCCTTCGGCACCTCATCGGCATGGTTCGACTTTGACCGCGACGGCCGGCTCGACTTATTCGTCGCCAACTATGTCTCCTGGAAGCGTGAAAAGGACTTATGGTGTTCCATGGATGGTTCCACTAAGTCTTACTGCACCCCTGAGAGCTATCCCGGAACCAGTTCCAAACTTTTTCGCAACCTAGGAGGTGGCAAATTTGCCGATGTCACCGTCAAAGCTGGCCTCGGGGAAACCAGATCCAAGAGCCTCGGCGTCGCCGTACTCGACTATAACGGCGACGGGTGGCCGGACCTGTTTGTCTCCAACGACACTCAGCCCAATAAGCTTTACCGCAACGATAAGAACGGCCACTTCACGGAAGAGGCCGTGGCCGCCGGGGTCGCCTTCGGCGAAGACGGCGTCGCGCGCGGTGCCATGGGAGTTGACGCGGCCGACTACGACCGTAGCGGCCGGCCGCACTTAGCCGTCGGCAACTTTAGCAACCAGATGCTGGGGCTCTATCACAACGAAGGTAAGAACTTATTCGTTGACGAATCGCCCCGATCAAATCTGGGCCGATCCACCCTGCTTACTCTCACTTTCGGTCTCTTCTATTTCGACTATGACTTAGACGGCTGGCTCGACTTATTCCTCGCCAACGGCCATATCGACGAAGAGATCAATCGCGTGCAGCGCAAAGTACAATACGCGCAGATCCCACTGCTATTCCGCAACCTCGGCCAGGGACGCTTTGAGAATACGAATGCCTTTACCCAAGCCCTGGTAGCTCGCGGAGCCGCCTACGCTGACTTCGACCACGATGGCGACCTCGACATTCTAGTAACTTCGAACGGCGGCGCCGCCAAGCTCTATCGCAACGACGGCGGCAACACGAATAACTGGCTCAGCATTCGGGCGCCCATCGGCACTTTGGTTACGGTCGGCAAGCAGAGCCAAAGCGTGGCGAGCGGGGGGAGTTACTGTTCTCAAAGTGACCTCGCACGGATCTTCGGCCTCGGCAAGGAAACAACGGTCGCCGTAGAAATCCAATGGCCAAACGGGAAACGCAAAAGCCTGCCCGCGGTAAAAGCCAACCAGTTTCTGGTGCTCCCCCAAGAATAGGCCCATGCGACAGGGTAGCCTCATCTTCGGGATCATCCTGACCACCGCCTGTTCCCGTAACCTCCCCAAGGAATCGTCGGCTTATGTGGACTCCAAAGTCTGCGCGAATTGCCACCCGGCTCAAGCCAAGACCTATGCCCAAACCGGCATGGGCCAATCCTTCCAGCGAGCCAACGCCGCGCAGATCTTGGGCATCGTCGGCACTAACAATTCTTACTTACACCTTCCCTCCGACCGAACTTATCAAATTCTGAAACGAGGCGACACCGCAGTGATGCGACGTTTCCAGAAACGGCCTGGTGGCCAACAAATTAACATTGTCGAAGAGTCAATCGACTATGTGGTCGGCTCCGGCCATCACTCCCGCACGTTCTTACATCGCACGGAAACCAATCGTCTGGCGCAGTTGCCGGTAAGTTGGTACTCCGAGAAAGGCGGTGGGCTCGCCATGAGCCCCGGCTACGATAGTCCGCACCATCCAGACTTCCGCCGCAAGGTCGCCGGCGATTGCTTTGCGTGTCACAACGCGTTCCCCTCGTCCGGAGCTGACGGAGTGTTTCCCGCATCCCTTCCCGAAGGCATCGACTGCCAGCGCTGCCACGGCCCCGGTGAGGCCCACATCTCCGCCGCGCAAGCCGGCCGGGGCACCGCCGACATCCGCCAAGCCATCATCAATCCGAAGCGCCTTCCGTCCGACCGCCAGATGGAGGTTTGCCTTCAGTGTCACCTCGAAACCACCAGTTTTGAGTTACCCAACGCCTTGCTCCGTGTAGGCCAGAACGCATTCTCTTATCGCCCCGGCCAGCCCTTGGGCGAGCATCAGCTGCATTTCGATCATGCCCCTGGCACTGGCCACGATGACAAGTTCGAGATCGCCGGCGCGGCTTACCGGCTACGTAAGTCAGCCTGCTTCATCAAGAGTGGCAAAATCAGCTGTACCACGTGCCACAATCCGCACGACATCCCCCGCGGCGATGCCGCAGTTCACCACTATGACCAAGCGTGCCGCGCGTGCCATGCCGATCAACTCCAGTCTAAAATTGCCGCCCAGCAACACCCCGCGGGCGGCGATTGCGCCGGCTGCCACATGCCCAAGCGGCGCACGGAGGACGTGGTCCACGTCGTTATGACTGACCATTTAATCCAGCGCCGCAAGCCCGCCGGCGACTTACTCGCTACGCGGGCCGAACGGCATGCCGATAGCTATCGTGGCCCGGTAGTGCTCTATTATCCTGACACGGTCGAACCTGCGATAGATCGCGATCACTACCTCGCCCTCGCCCAGGTGGCCCAGGGCAGTAACATCGCCAGGGGCATCGATCAACTGGAAAAGGCGGCCACTAACTACGGAAACCAACGTCCACAAATCTATGTCGACCTCGCCGCCGCGTACGCCGCAAATAATGCTAATGACCAAGCCCTGGCCGCTTATCGCAAATCGCCTCCCAGTTTATTAGCCACGTTACGAGGCCTGGGCTCCACGCTCTTACGCTCCGGCGACGCCACTAATGCTGCGGCCGCGTTAAACCAGGCGCTCACCCAACAACCAGACGCGGGAACCCAGCAGGAGTTAGGCCGCGCCTATTACACCTTAGGACGTCTGCCTGAAGCGATCCAGGCTCTCGAAGCCGCCCTTCGCCTCGACCCCGACCTCACCGAAGCCCGTGACTCTCTGGGTAACATGCTGGCCGAACGCGGCGAAGTGGCCCGCGCCGCGCAAGAACTGCGGGAAGCGATTCGCCGCCAACCGGACTTTGCCTCCGCCCACAGTAACTTAGCCAGGGTCCTGATCACGAAGGGCGCATTTGAAGAGGCTGAGACGAGTTACAAAAAAGCCATTGACTTACAGCCTCTGCATGCCGTTACGCGGTTCAATTACGGGGCCGCCTTGGCGAACGCCGGTCGCTTCCCTGAAGCTGAGGTTCAGCTGTTAGCCGCGGTGGCCGCCGCGCCAGATCTCGCCGAGGCCCAAGAGACTTTGGGTAACTTACTCGCTCGCCGTGGCGATTGGGCCCGGGCCACCGTCTGTTACCGTAAGGCCCTCAGCACAAATCCCCAGTTCGGCCGCGCCCATCTGGGCTTAGGCACCGCGCTCGCCGCCACACGCGACATCGAAGGCGCCCGGGCCCAGTTGCAGCAGGCCGTAGGCGATGCCGACCCAGCCGTACGCCAGGAGGCCACCGAACTCCTCAAAGCCCTCGGAGCAGGACACTAGAACGGTACACTAAAAGCGAATGAAGCAACTACGGATGCCCATCGCGGCGATTACTGACGAGTTTTCCTCTGACCTGGCTACGGCCCTCGAACCCATGGCCGCCATGGGCATGACGGGCGCTGAACTGCGCGTCGTCTTCGGCAAGAACATCATGGACCTCACCGACGATGAGCTAAAGCTGGCCAAAGAGCTGTGCGACCAGAAGGGTATGAAGATCATTGGCATCGCGTCGCCCATCCTGAAATGCGTTTTGCCGGGTGCCCCGCCGGTGGATCCGCGCTTCCAGCAGGACACCTTCAATGCCAAGCACACCTTCGACGACCAGGCCCGCCTCGCCGACCACGCCTTCGACATCGCCCATCGGCTAAACGCCGGCATCATTCGGGTCTTTTCCTATTGGCGCAGTATTCAACCCGATGCCTGCTTTGACGCGATTGTGAAGGCGCTCCATGGCTTGGCCGAGCAGGCCAAAAGCCATGGCGTCATCATAGGCCTCGAAAACGAGCATGCCTGCAACATCGGTACGGCCGCCGAGTCCAAGAAGCTGCTCGACGCGCTCGACCATCCGAATCTTAAGCTGGTTTGGGACCCGGCCAATGCCTTGGTCGGCGGCGAGAAGGCGTTTCCGGATGGCTACGAGCTACTGCCCGTCAAGCGCATCATCCACGTCCACGCCAAAGATTGCCACATGGAGGGCCACACGCCGATCTGGGGCCCGGTCGGCACGCGCGACGTCAACTGGCACGGCCAGATCGCGGCCCTGCTACGCGACGGCTACCCTGGCTACTTGAGCCTGGAGACCCACTGGCCCGGACCGCCCAAGGCCGACGGCAGCGGCACCGACAAATTCCTGGCCTCCACCATCTGCGGCTGGAATCTCCGCGGCCTCGTCTCCGCCAGCTAGACCATACCGCCTATCGCAGCCCCAACGCCTTCGCCTTTTGGTCCAGCAGTTTACCGAAGTTGCGCTTCGCCTTATACTTCAGCCGCATCGCCTCAATCTGCCGCGCCGC
>JAYVRS010000429.1:0-1921 GCA_043776185.1 Bryobacteraceae bacterium
TGATAGTGGCCCAAGGCGTAGGCGGTGTAAGCTTCAACGGCTATGCGGAATACTCGATCTCCGGCAACGGGACACTTTTCTATGGCCAGGGGACGCTGAGTGGAAAGAGTCGCTTCGAATGGTGGGACCGCACTGGGAAGCGGATCGAATCGGTTGGTCAAGCTGTAGAAGTATCTATTACCGACTACAGCTTGTCCCCAGACGGCAATCGTGTTGCGGTCAGGTTGGGCCGGACTTCCGGTGACATATGGGTAATGCCCTTCGCAAGCGGCATTGCCACCCGCCTTACCTTTACTGGCGGCGGCACTGCCCGGTGGTCTCCCGATGGCAAGCATGTTTACTACACCAACGCCGGAAGCATCTACAAAAGAGCGGCCGATGGTTCTGGTGCGGAAGAGTTGCTTGCAAAGGGCAGTTTTGTAAGCAGCGTTTCCCCGGATGGAAAACAGCTACTATACGGGCGTGGTGACATTTTCATGCTCCCGCTGGAGGGAGAGAAAAAGGCGGCGCCGTATCTGCAGACGAAGTTCTCTGAAAGTTCTGGGGCCTTTTCCCCCGATGGCCGGTGGGTAGCCTATCACTCGGATGAGTCCGGTAGGCTTGAAGTCTACATCCAGGGGTTCCCGGACCGTCGCGGCAAATGGCAAATATCGGCGGAAGGTGGCATTGCCCCTCGATGGCGGGCTGATGGAAAAGAGCTGTACTGGATTGGGAATGATAGAAGAACTGTGATGGCTGCCCCAATGGAACTACAGACTGGGGGAGTCAAGGCAAGACGGCCGGAACTGCTGTTCCGCGCTCCGCCTTCTGGCGCACTCTCCCGCGACGGCAAGCGCTTTCTAGTGCAAACCCCGGAAGGCGGCGAGCAAACCAACCTGCCCATGGTGGTGGTGGAGAACTGGGCGGCGGGGCTGGCGAAGTAGAATAGGAGGAGTTAATCCATGCAACGCCAATTCGACGTAATCATCGAGCGGGATAGCGACGGCTATTACATCGCCTCAGTGCCTCAACTTGTGGGTTGCCACACCCAGGCGCAATCGCTCGATGAGGTGATGGAGCGAATTCGCGAGGCGATCGCCCTCTGCTTGGAAGTGCGGGATGAAAGCGTACCCGATTTAGAATTCATTGGCATCCAGCGCGTGACCGTTGCCGCATGAGCATCGTTCCGCGGCCCACCGGCAAGGAATTAGTCCGCGCGCTCCACAAGGCCGGATTCCAGGTGATTCGCATCCGGGGAAGCCACCATTTTCTGCGTCATGTGGATGGCCGTTCTACCGTCGTTCCCGTTCACGCTGGCGAAGTTATTGGTCCTGGACTTTTGTATAAGATTCTTCGCGACTGCGACCTGACTGTTCCGCAGTTAGCCCAAATGCTCTAAACCGTAAGGTAAACTAGCGGAGACGCATGCCTCTAACCCCCGGAGACAAACTCGGGCCGTATGAAATTCTCTCGCCGCTTGGCGCGGGTGGCATGGGTGAGGTGTATAAGGCGCGCGATACGCGGCTCGACCGCTCCGTTGCGGTGAAGGTGCTGCCCGAACATATCGCCAAGCGCGAGGATCTGCGTGGACGCTTTGAGCGTGAGGCGCGGGCGGTGGCGTCGCTCAATCATCCGAACATTTGCACCCTCTTCGACATCGGCTCGCAAGACGGAATCAGTTACATGGTGATGGAACTGATGGAGGGCGAGACGCTTGCGGCCCGCATCGAAAAAGGCCCGATCCCGCTGGAGCAGGCGCTTTCCTACGCAACGCAAATTGCCGATGCTCTCGACCGGGCGCATCGCGCCGGAGTCACGCATCGCGACGTGAAACCGGCCAACATCATGCTGACGCGCGACGGGGTGAAGGTGCTGGACTTTGGCCTCGCCAAATCGACGGCCAAGATTGGACCGACCGACGCGACGGTAGTTGCTTCGCTTA
>JAYVRS010000430.1:0-6165 GCA_043776185.1 Bryobacteraceae bacterium
CGTGAATGCGAAAGGGCCGGGGATCCCAAAAGAACACCCGGCCCGCTGAATACTACTTCCGAAAGACTACTACTCGTCTTTCGTCACGCTGAGCGGAATCTCGACTGAGACATCCTTGTGCAGCTTGACGGTGATTTTGTAGTCGCCGAGTTGTTTGATGGGCTCATCGAGCACGATCTTTTTGCGGTCGATCGTGTACTTTTGAGCTTCGAGAGCGTTGGCAATATCCTGCGCCGTCACCGAGCCGAAGAGATGGTCGTTTTCGCCCGCCTTCTGCTTAATCACGAGGTTGAGATTGGCCATCAGCTTGCCGAGTTCTTCGGCCTGCCCCTTGAGCGTGGCTTCCTTGCGCAGATGCGCCTGGCGCTCCTGCTCAACGATCTTTTTGTTGCTTTCGTTGGCGTTTACCGCGAGCCGGCGAGGCAGCAAAAAGTTCCGGGCGTAGCCGTCTTTCACCTTCACCACATCGCCGCGGTTGCCGAGCTTGTCGATATCTTCACGCAGTATGATTTGCATGTGGTTCTCCTTTAGTACGGCTGATGCGGGTTGCCCGCAAACGGCAGCAACGCGATGTTGCGCGCCCGTTTGATTTCCTCGGTGACGCGCCGTTGGACGCGCGCCGAGACGTTGGTGATGCGGCGCGGAATGATCTTTCCACGCTCAGTGAGAAAAGTCCGCAGCAGGTCGACGTTTTTGTAATCAACTTCGCCAATCCGCTTGTCGGAGATGCGCGCGACGCGCTTACGTCGCAAATACTGCTTGCGGCCAGTGATGACCGCCTTGTCCGTACCCGTCGGCCGCATGGAAGCCGAGATGGGACGTCCGCCCTTAGGTGTTTCAGCCATTGGTGCTATTTCCTTTCATCCTCATTGCTTATTGCTGCGGGGTTGGCTCGACAACCGGTTCAACGACCGGAGCCGGAGCTACCGGAGCCGGAGCTTCCGTCACGGGAGTTACAGCTACAGGAGCTTGCACTACCGGAACTTCAACAACCGGTGCCGTCACCACTTCCGGGCTAACCGCATCCGCGGCGGGCGCAGCCGGAGCTGGACCACCCAATGCCGGGCCAGCCAGAGTTGGCGCACCGGGAGCCGGAGCACCCGGGGCTGGCGCGGCCGGAGCCGCCGCACCTGGAACCAAGGGCATCGAAGGCGGCATCAAAACGGGCGGGGGCTTACGCGCCGCACGCTTATCGGCCTTCTTCTTACGCTTCTCGGCAACCTTGAGGCGTTCGTCAATTCGCACGGTGATGAACTTCAGCACCGCATCCTGCACCCGCAGGCGGCGTTCGATCTCTTTCACGGCCGAAGCTGGGCAGCTAAACTGCACCAACACGTAGTAGCCATGATCGAGCTTTTCCAGCTTGTAGGCCAAGCGACGCTTGCCCCACTTTTCCACTTTGTCGATCGTTCCCTCTTTCGAGAGAACTTCTTTGGTGATGATCTCCACCAGGGGATCGATCACCTCGTCCGTCGCATCGGGGCGGACGATGAACATTTCTTCGTAGATTCGATTCATCCGTTTGTTTCCGGTTCGCTTTGGGCGCGACGATTAAAAATCGCCATGGCCTGTTCGGCGCCTTTCGCGGTAATGGTCTCGATCGCCTGGCTTGCTAAATCCAGGATCGAGTCCAGGTCCTTTGCCAACTCCCGCCGCATCGGCGAAAGCAAATACTCCTTACCACTCTTGTGGCCCCCAGTTCGACTAGGGTCGGAGCAACCAATTCGCAACCGGCAGAATTCTTCCGAACCCACCGACTGGATGACGCTACTCACCCCATTGTGGCCGGCCGCGGACCCCTTTGGGCGAATCCGCAACTGGCCAAAAGGCAATGCCAGCTCGTCATACACGAGCAGCAAATTCTCGAGGGGCAGGGAGTACTTATCCATCAGCACTCTTACTGACCCGCCACTCAAATTCATAAAAGTCTGGGGTTTGGCTACCACCACGTCAGTGGAACCTACCTTACCCAAACCAACCCAAGCTCGCGCTTCGGGCCGCGTTAAGCGAATCCCGTTACGTTCGGCAAACCGGTCGACGGCCAGGAACCCAAGATTGTGCGGAGAGCGCTCATACTCGGGCCCCGGATTGCCCAGACCAGCCACCAGCCAAGCCATGGCGGATTACTTCTTTTTCGCCGGAGCCTTCGCCGCCGGAGCAGCCTTGGCCGCCGGAGCGCCAGCCTTCGCGGCCGGAGCGCCCGCCTTGGCCGCCGGGGCCTTGGCGTCGTCTTCCTTCTTGCCCTTCTTGATCACTTCCACTTCGCCCTCGCCCGCGACAGCCGTCTCGTCGGAGCCACGCGCCGCTACCACGTGCGAGATCACCATCCGCGGATCGGAAACCAGCTCCGAGCCTTCCTTCAAGACGATGTCACTCGCGCGCAACGCCTCGCCGATCGCCATGCTGGCGACATTCCATTCAAACACCTCCGGCACGTCGTCCGGCAAGCAGCGGATTTCGATCTCACGGTTGATGATCTCGTATTGGCCGCCCTGAATCTTGACGCCCATCGGGTCGCCCGACGTGTGTACCGGCACCTTCACCCGGATGCGCTTGGTGAGATCGATGCGCAGCAAGTCGGTGTGCAGCAGCGTGCCCAAGATGGGGTCCATCTGCCAATCCACCATCATCACCGGGCTCGTCTCGCCGCCCGCTACGGAGACATTGAAAATCGTGTTGTGGCCGGTGCCCGAATGCAGGATCTTATGCAAGTCCTTGGGGTTCACACTGATCGCCACGGAGTCGCCACCGGCGCCATAAATCACGGAAGGGCTGAAGCCCTTCACCCGCAACCGGTTCATTTCATTCTTGCCTCGCGCTGAGCGCGTTTCGGCGGCTACCGTAATATCTTTGCGCATGTTTGCTTACCCTCTTTCTGCTATTTCTGTCACTTGCATCGGCTTACTCAAACAGCACGCTGATGGAAGTTTCCCCGTGGATCGATTGAATGGCGCGCGCCAACAAGGGCGCTACGCTCATCACTTTAATCCGGCTACAAGCCGCGGCTTCCGGCCGCAGGGGAATGGAGTTTGTAATTACGAGCTCGCTTAAGCGAGACGCTTCAATTCGTTCAATGGCGGGGCCGGAAAGCACCGCATGAGTCGCACAAGCCGAAACGCTTTGCGCGCCCGCCGCAAACAGCGCATCTGCGCCCTTTACCAGCGTACCGGCCGTATCGATCAGATCGTCGAGCATGATGCACTTACGCCCACGCACATCGCCGATGATGTTCATGATCTCGGCCACATTGGCCTCTTCACGCCGCTTGTCGATGATCGCGAGCGGCGCATTGAGGCGCTTGGCGAAGGCCCGGGCCCGTTCCACGCCGCCCGCATCGGGCGATACCACAGTCACCTCATCCAAATTCTGATTGCGGTAATACTCCATCAACACTGGAGTCGCAAATAAGTGGTCAACGGGGATATCGAAGAAGCCCTGGATCTGCGCCGCATGAAGGTCCAAAGCCAGCACCCGATCCGCCCCCGCCCGTTCCAGCAGACTGGCCATCAAGCGCGCCGAAATCGGGACGCGCGGCCGATCCTTCCGGTCTTGGCGGGCGTAACCGAAGTAAGGCAACACGGCCGTGATGCGATCCGCCGAACTGCGCCGCAACGCATCGATGATCAGCAACAGCTCCATCACATGATGGTTCACCGGGTTGCAGGTGGGTTGAATGACGAAAACGTCCGCGCCGCGCACATTCTCCTTAATTTGAATGTAGCTTTCGCCGTCCGAAAAATTCGACACGCGCGCGTCGCCCAGATCGACAAACAGCCGATCGGCGATCTCCGCCGCCAACCCACGGTTGGCATTGCCCGTAATAATCTTCAGACGATCGAAACGCATTGCTCTCGAAGGCCGGCTGTTCCGTAACGGTTTAGGCGCGGCCATTTACTCTCTCATCCCAGCTCTCTCGCCCAGCTCTCTCAATGGCCCGGCGCCAGTGCTGCGCATAGCCCCGTCGACTTATCAGCGAAAACGGATAAACCGGCTCCGTTGAGAACGATTGGCACGCCGCTTCCACTGCCCGGAGGGTGTCGAAGAACCCGAAAAGGGCCGCTCCGCTGCCAGTCATCACGGCCGGCATGGCACCCAACCGAACCAACTTCCTCTTGATCTTTTTGAGACTGGGATGCTGGCGGAATACGGCTGGCTCAAAGTCGTTCTCGCAAAGGCCCGCCCATTCAGATGCGGGGCACTCACCGGCTGGCCGTCGAGCAGCCACAGTCCGGGCGAGAACCTGAAACCCCTCTAGGATACGAGAGCCCGGCGGCGAAGTCAATTCAGCGTAAGGCCGACGCGCTAGGCTACCGAACGCTTCGGCGGTGGAAACATGTACCCTTGGACACACCAAAACTCCCTTGGTTTGATGGAGATCGGGCAGAGTGTAGAGTTCTTCGCCACGCCCTAAGCCCAACGCTGTGCCTCCTAATAAGAAGAAGGGCACATCGGCTCCCAGTTGCATCGCCAACTCGGCCAACCTCCCCGGCGCGATCAGTTTCCCTACCAACGCGGGCAGTCCTAGTAAAACTGCGGCTGCATCGGTGGAACCGCCGCCCAATCCGCCACCGAGGGGAATCCGCTTCTTGAGCGTCATGGTGACGGCACCCGTCGACCGAGTTTCGTCCAGCACCAGGCGCGCCGCGCGCACCATCAGGTTATCGGGAATGCCCAACGGATCATCGAGGGCAATGGTCGTCGTCTTTTGCCGCTGCCATGCGATGCCGATCTTGTCGGCTAAGGAGATGGTCTGAAAGATGGTGCGCAGTTCGTGATAGTTGTCGGGCCGCCGGTGGAGCACCCTCAACCCGACATTGATCTTGGCGAAAGCCTTCACCGAGAGCATCATGCGAACGCCTTCCTACAGCAAGCACGGGTGCATTTTTCAACGTCTGCATGCATCCCACAGCTAACGCTGTGGGCTAGGATCGTCGCTGGTCGGCTCATGCGAACGCCTCCCTACCGCAAATACGGGTGCATTCTTCAACCTCTGCATGCACCCCACAGCTAACGCTGTGGGCTAGGATCGTCGCTGGCCGGCTCATGCCGTCGCTCTCCTACCGCAAGCACGGGTGCATTTTTCAGCGTCTGCATGCACCCCACAGCTAACGCTGTGGGCTAGGATCGTCGTGCTCATGCGGTCGCCCTCCTACAGTAAACACGAGCGCATTCTTCAGCGTCTGCGTGCCGGATCGTCGCTGGCCAGCTAAACATGCTAATAATGCAGCAAGGAGAAAATGTCGTAACCGCCCAACTTCTGGCGGCCGGCTAAAAAGTCCAGCTCAATTACGAAGCCCAGCCCTGCCACGATGCCGCCTTGCCGCTCCACTAATTGCGCGACGGCCGTGGCCGTGCCGCCGGTGGCCAGCACGTCGTCGATGATCAAAATCCTTTGCCCCGCTTCCACAGCATCGGCATGCATCTCCAACTTGTCGGTGCCATATTCCAGCGCATACTCGACGTTCACCGTCTTGGCCGGCAATTTCCCCGGCTTACGGACCGGGATGAAGCCGACGCCCAGCGCATAGGCCACGGCGGGGGCGAAAAAGTAGCCGCGCGCTTCAATGCCGATCACTGCGCCGATGTCCTGCCCCTTGTAACGCTCATGCAACCCGTCGAAGACGCGGCGCAGCCCCGGCCCGTTCTTCATCAACGTGGTAATGTCAAAAAAATTGATCCCGGGCTTGGGAAAATCGGGTACTTCGCGAATGAGTTCTTTTAGGTCGGTCATGAGTTTTTAGCGGATCTCGAAACCTTCACAGTTTAGCATCGGCGTCTCCCGCACCTCGACATGCCGCACCTCCGCCCATCGCGGACCCTTCGCCACCACGCCCATCAACTCGCTCACCGCCGCCACCGTGCCCACCGCCACCACCTCCACCCGGCCATCGTCCAGGTTCTTGGCATACCCGCACACCGCCAGCTTCCGGGCTTCGCGCTGCACGAAGTTCCGAAACCCCACCCCCTGCACGCGTCCCTCCACCAATGCCATCTTCGCTACCATACCGTCAATTTTCTCCCAAAATTCGCCGCTCGGGATCTGCGGGACACTCGTAAGATGGAATTGAATTGGGGAATCCTCGGCGCGGGTGATATTGCGCGGCGGCATATGGCTCCGGCGATGCAAAACACGGCGCAGCACCGCATGGCCGCCATCATGCGGCG
>JAYVRS010000431.1:0-1920 GCA_043776185.1 Bryobacteraceae bacterium
CGGGCATCCATCCAAGTTAGGTTCGTCGTCGCGTCACCCGCCGATAACAGTCCGTCTGCCGAGTCCACCTGAATGCCATAGAGCGTGCCGCTCCTCATCCAGCCAACGATCTCCTGCACCGCGGATCGCAACCCATCCACTTGGCCGCCCGCCGTCGTCAATTCCGCCACGGCCACCACCAGCCACAAGGTCGCGTCGACCGAGTTATATTCCGGAGTCTCCCCCGCATCCGGGAAGCGGTTGGGAATCAACCCTTGGTGTAGGTGGGAGAGAAAGGCATCGATGATGGCGCGCGCCATCTCCACTTGGCCACGGCCGATGGCCAAACCCGGCAAGGCAATCATCGTGTCGCGGCCCCAGTCAGTAAACCATGGGTAGCCCGCGATCAGCGTTGGTTGACCATTGGGGCGGCGGGCGTGGAAGTCACGGGCCGGATCCTTGCCGCGCCTCACTCGGGTCTCGCGCCAGTGGTCAAGGTCAACCACCAGACCGGCTTCGAGCGTCGCCACCAGGGCCGCCGGCCGACCCGGCTCCAAT
The DNA here is from genome assembly GCA_043776185.1 of Bryobacteraceae bacterium. Lineage (GTDB taxonomy): Bacteria > Acidobacteriota > Terriglobia > Bryobacterales > Bryobacteraceae > JALHNI01. Next base: position 538 of record JAYVRS010000431.1, read on the forward strand.
TGAAAGAGATAGCGCCCAGGCGTGTAAAGATCTTCGCGAAAATCAAAACCGCGGTCTAGTTCCAGCAGGTACTCGAAGTCGCACCACCAATCAGCCTGCGCGACTAGCGTCCCGTTCACGGCATGCAGCAGGCAGCCCGTGGGTACGTCTCCGCGGCGGCGCAAGCTGTGATAATCACGACCCGACAGGAAAGGGCGCGCCGCCAGTAGACAAGTCGCGCTGGCCGAGTACTCCACGACGGCAATGTTACGCCCTTCGACGAGAGACAGCGACTTCTCCAGCCGGACTCCCGCCACTTCGTACGTCCAACGCGGATTCGGCGCGAGCTCAAAGTCCGTCAGTTGCCGGCAACCTTCCGGATGCACCCGCCCGGGAAACTGATTCGCCCCCAATGCCAAGCCATTCAGCTGTTCGTCCACCTTCGCCAACCACACCTGCCGGCCCGCCGCCGCAGCCCCTGCGACAAGATAGCCATGATAGCGGCGCGTATTCGCCCCACTGACCGTGCCCATGGCGAACGCGCCCGTGCCATTAGTTTCCAGCCACTCCAAGTGCGAGGACCGCCCATAATCCTGGCAGATATTCGTCGGAATGCGCACCTTTTAATCGTGCCGAATAATCGCGATCGTCACGTTGTCGTTCGCTCCGGCCCGCTTGGCCGCGTCGATCAGGTGCGTGATTTGCAGATCCATCACCACCGGCTGCAGCAAAATTTCTAAAATCGCCTCGTCGGCGACGATGCCATGGAGGCCATCGGAACACAGTAGGACGACGTCACCCGGGACGAAATCGATTTCATTGGTGCGGATCGCAACATTCTCCGAAGTGCCGATCGCCTGGGTGAGTACGTTGCGGTTCGCATAGCGCTTGATCTGCTCGTCGGTAAGTCCGAGATTGTGACGCAGTTCGTTCACCAAGCTCTGGTCGTAGGAGAGCTGCGTCAGTTCACCGTGCCGCAAAAGGTAAGCTCGGCTGTCGCCTACGTTGGCGATCGCCAGCCGGGCTCCCCGCCAACAGGCGGCAACAATCGTCGTGCCCATACCGTTGCACTCATGGGTATTGCGGGCGTGCAGCCACACCCGGCGATTGGCCTCGGTGATAGCAGCTTCCAAAGCGGCCACCGCCCCAGCCCCGCTAGGCACGCGCACCAACTCCGCCACGCAATCGGCGGTCATTTGGGCCGCGACCTCACCGCAAGCGGCGCCGCCCATTCCGTCGGCCACCAGGGCAAGACCCAGGTCGTCGGCGATCAAGAATCGATCTTCGTTGTTGGTCCGCACCAGGCCAACATCGGTACGTCCGGCCACATAAACTGGCATTCTGACATTACTTTAGCACCTACGAAACCCGTTTTCCCTACTGGCACGTCTTACGATGGAAGAG
>JAYVRS010000432.1:0-1917 GCA_043776185.1 Bryobacteraceae bacterium
CGTGGGCATGCGTTGCCCCGCGTACTTGCGGAGCGCCGGCTTGTCTTCAAACAGATCCATCTGCGAGACGCCGCCTTCCATAAACAGGAAGATGCAGCGCTTGGCGCGCGCGGGAGCATGTGCCACGCGCAAGGCCAACGGGGCGTCCTGCGAGGCCGCCAAGTCGGCGAGGGCCAATGAGCCGAGGCCGAGATAGTTTGTCCAGAGCCAATCGCGACGAGTGATCATCTTGCCGTTAAGTCTATCGTGATTGCTGCCAGCGCAAAAGGTGCCGCTCGGCGCGGCCGACGAAGAATGCAATGATGAGCACCACCAAAGCCAGCAGCGTCATGCCCGCCAGCATGCCCGTAGTATCCAGCAGGCCTTCGGCTTGGGCGATGACGTAGCCAAGTCCGCGGGTCGCGCCCAGGTACTCGCCCACCACCGCGCCCACCATGGCCAAGCCAATGCTGGCCTCCAGCCCCGAGAAAATCCAGCCCAAGGCGCTCGGCCATAGGACATGGCGCAGCAACTGGCTTTCGTTGGCGCCCAGTAGCCGCGCGTTATCGATCAGCGCCCGGTCCACACTTCGTACGCCGCGATAAGTATTGAAGAAGACCAGGAAGAAGACCAGCGTCATGCCAAACGCCACCTTCGACCAGATTCCCAGCCCGAACCAGAAGATGAACAACGGTGCCAGCACCACGCGGGGCAAGGCATTGGCCGTCTGCAGAAACGGCTCCGCCACTGCCGCGCCCAGTGGCCAACGGCCCAGCCAGAAGCCGAGTATGACACCGAGCAGCGAGCCCAAGCCGAAGGCGAGAAGCGCTTCGAGCAGAGTCGTGCCCAGATGTCCCCAGATCGTGGCCGTGCTGAACCATTCGGCTAGTCGCGCGGCAATCAAGGTGGGGCGTGAAAAGAAGAAGGGATCCACCCAGCCTGCCCGCGCGCCCGCTTCCCAGGCTGTCACTAGCAGGCCCGCCAGCCCGACTCGATAGCCTGTCACCTTGCTAAACATGCGAACGCAGCACCTCGGGCCGAAGGTCGTTCCACACGCGGCGGTAGAGGTCCTGGAAGCGTGGGTCGAGCCGCAAGTCGGCAATCGCGCGGGGCCGGGGGAGGTCAACCGCGTAGCGACTGATGATGGTGCTGGCCGGCCCGGCGGAGAGGACGTAGACCACGCCAGCGAGCGCGATGGCTTCCTCCAGGTCATGCGTCACGAACAGCACGGTCCGCTGATTAGCAGTGTCCCAAAGCTGAAGTAACTCGGTCTCCATCTGTTGCCGGGTGTGAATGTCGAGCGAGCCAAAAGGCTCGTCCATCAGCAACAGCGGGCGGCGCGCCATCCACTGCTGCGCTAAGGCGACTCGCTTGCGCATACCGCCGCTGGCTTGTGCCGGGTAGTATGCGCCAAAGCCGTCGAGCCCTAGCCGGTGCAGCCACTCTCGTGCTTCCTTGCGCCCGTCTTGACCCGCCAACGTGGCGGCCAGCGCGATGTTTTCTTCGAGCGTCTTCCATGGCAACAACGCGTCTTGCTGGAATAGATAACTTACCTGCCGGTTCAGGCCGGTCAGCGGCATGCCGAAGCTTTCGATGCTGCCTGAGGTGGGGGTCAGCAATCCGGCGGCGAGGTTGAGGATGGTCGTTTTGCCGCAACCGCTGGGGCCCACGAGGGCCACGAATTCCCCCACCGGAATTTGGAGATTCAGTTGGTCAACCGCCACGCGCAAGCCGAAAGTGCGTCCCGTGAAATTGAATTGGATAGCGGGCGGGGACAATTCCTTATTGTAGCCACCAGTCTCATGGCAGACTAAAGCCTTGATGAAGCGTTGGCTGCCCGCCCTGAGTATGATGCTGGTCTCGACGATCAGCTATGTCGATCGCAACACGTTAGCCGTGTTAATCCCCACCATCATGCGGGAAACCGGCCTCAGTGTT
>JAYVRS010000433.1:0-6148 GCA_043776185.1 Bryobacteraceae bacterium
GCCGGCCGCAGCACCGCATTCAAACGCAGTTGCTGGTTCGCGCGACGCGGACCCACCCCCACCGTGGGCCGCGCGGGCAGCCGCATCTTTACGTCCATCGCCAGATGACGAATCGCCAGCGTGCGAATGGCCGTCATGTTTTGCGCTTCAAAGCGCCAAGCAATTCGACAGCTTGGTGCCAAGGCCACTGCCTCAATCACTGCCTCAATCACGGGGAGCTCGACCGGCGGAGGAAGCAGGTCGCTCAATTCGCCGGTGATCTGCAAACGTTCGGCGAACCCCGCCTGGGCCTCGGCCAGCAGAATTTGCGGCGTCAATACCGGGATGATGGCTGCTGCCATGCCTACGGAGAGGCCTGCGGAGAGGGTACACGCCTCCGGTGGCGCAAGAACGTCGGGCACCCATACGGTGTCGGCTGATTTGGCCGGTTTCAGCGTCGCGCGCAGGCGCACGGCCATCGCCGAAAAGACGAGTGCCAGTGCCGGAAACCGAACCCTGGTCCCCACCATGCCGAATGGAGCGTGGAGCGCAATCGGAGCAACTTGAGCGCGGTTCCCAGAGTCCAAATCTGCAATCGTGAAGCGCGCGAGCGACCGCCATAAGGCCGGCGATGGCAGACCGCGCGTCCCCAAGCGGCGGCCCAGTTCTGTCGTCCCGGATCCTCCCAGCAGTTCCGCCGTTGGCGCGAAGGGAACCAACTGCGCCATCGGCGCAGCCGAGGCAATGGGCACCGCATCCAGCCCCGATTCCTCCTCAAGCACCGCGAGCGGCACCAAGGGCGCATCGGGAACGATCTCTAGTCGGAGCCTTGGGAGACAGAGGCTTGGCGTCGTCGCTGTCAAAAGCCCCGAAATCGCCGGCGGCAGTGCGACCGTTTCGCCGACATTGGCGGGGTAGAATTCCAGATCAGCCAGGTTGGCCGATGTCAGTCTGGGGATCCGTCGCACTGGCCGTAGGAATTCCATTGAGGCCGTGACGTCCAGAGCGGCCACGCGTAGTGCGCTGCGAGCGGAGCTTGGCGTGCCGCAATTGTTGAGCGCTGCAAGGACCTGATCGGCCGGCAATGCTCCCTCCGAAACCCAGCTCCGGGGGGACCCACCCGTCGTCGCGAGGCGCACCGGCCTCAGAAACTCCTGGCGCACCTTCATTGGCTCAAGTGGCACGCGCGCCAATTGCCCCAACGGCAACGCTACGAGAGTGGAAACCAGATAGCGGTGACAGAACGAAGCCTCCTGGCTGCGGCTGGACGCTTCATCACGAGACCCTGACACGCCGACCAGTTCCGGTACGGCCAGTTCCGGCACTGGAGTCACCTGGGCGATCCCCATCCGAATCACCGGGGTCGCCACGACGGTAGAGGCTGCTGAAGAAACCGGCGGACCGGAAACAGGGGGAGCACTTCTCACCGCCCTCATGGTCCGCTCGCGTTGCTCTTGAAGAGCCGCCACTGCCAGTTGGTCCGATTGGGCAAGGAACTGTTCGCGGTGAGCGGCTGAGCAAAACTCGCCGTCCTTAAGCTTTCGGAATAGAGGTAACCGCTTTCCGCAGTACTGACATCGCATCGGGACCTATTTCTCTGTCCCTCCATAGTACGGGGGACCAGAGTTTGGTGCTACCGGGTAAACCACTTAGAATGAGATGTTTGCCTAAGGTTACCCAGTGTCCGCGTAAGCGTTTCCCCTTAGCTAGAGCCCGCCCATAAACAAAAAAGGAGCTAACCCAGTCCGGGTCGGCTCCTTTTCCAGTTCTAATTTGTGCGTCGTATCGGCTACATCGGTTCCGGAAAAACCAAATTCGCCTTGGCCAGCGCCCGCTGCATCAACGCGATAGCTTCAGGATCGCGCAATGTCCGTGAAATCGACACTTCCGCCAACAGCATCTGCCGCGAACGTTCCAGCATCTTCTTCTCACGAAACGACAAGGGCTTATCGGCTTGCAAGATCACCAGACTCTTGAAAACCTCGGCGATTTCCAGCAGCGATCCATGGGCCATGCGATCACTGTTTTCTTTGAAACGATGCTTCCAATCATTGGAACAATTGGGTTTGCCGGTCGCCAGGAACTCGAGCATTCTGGTGACTTCGACGGTTTTGGTCACTTTCCTCAACCCCACTTGATGCACGTGGGAAAAAGGAACCATTACGGTCATACTACTGTACGCAAGCCTCAGAAGGTAGAACCTTTCTGCTTGGCCTGCGAAGTTCCGATGGCTAATGCTTTCGATCGTAGCTACCCCTTGATTGGGATAGACCACTTTTTCACCGATCTGAAAGGTCATTCAGGGACCTCCTGTACACTACATCATGGTTGTACGACTGAGAGTCGGACGCGAAACACGAATGTAGCGCGCCTGCGGCAATGATGTCAATAACAAATTTTATTGAATCTTTTCCGCAATTCCCCATTTTAGGCCTTTCTTTGAAGGTTCTAAAGGGTTCACGTTTCCAAACCGCAAGAGAAACGCTCGAAAATACCTCATCCCTATCGAATCTGGGGTGATTCGAAATACACGCTCTCGGAGTGCTTAATGAATCGAGAGGATTGGTCCACCCATTCGCCTAACCTCGACGATCCTTCTTGATTTGACGATCCTTCTTGATTTGGCGTCGCTCGTCCGCCGTAAGCAGACTCTGCGGTCGCCCCTGCCCGTCCGGATCCTGCCGCGCCACCTCGAGCCAATCCAGCAAGGGCAGCATCGCCCTCAAGCTGGCCTTCAACTGAGCCGGGAACGTCTTCGCCGTCACTGCCTCATCAGAAAAAGCCCGCATGGCCACGAAACTCTTGAAGATCAGCAGATCATACGCCGGGTGATCCCCGGTAAATCCCCTCAATCGCGCCGACCGTTCACCCGTCAGACCGTCTGGGTACTGCTTCTTCATGCCGCGCAGAATCGCCTGCAGCGGTGTGGGGTCAGCCGCAATCCGCTGGCGAATTTGATGGAGTTCGGCGGTGCTCGGCTGATAAAGTCCGCAAGCCACCATCGACTTGCCGCCGAGCTCAATCTGAAAATAGCCGCAAGGGTCGTCGGTGTTCTTGCCCCCCACGCCAATCACGGCGCTCACGTTGGTCTTGTAAGGGGTCTTATTCTTCGAAAAACGGACGTCCCGATGGATGCGAAAGATGCACTTGGCCGGATCAAGTTCGCCGAACGCCGGCCGGACCTCAGCTAGGTTTGACAGCACGTCGCCCACGAATCCCTGGAATTCGGCGCGGACGGTCTGGTACCGTTCGGTCTGGGTGGCGAACCACTCGCGATCGTTATTCTGCCCCACATCTTCGAGAAACTTGAGTAGGAAAGCGACATTCATCTGACCCAGTCTAACCCCCCTTCTAACCACCGTCCCATGCGGCTGTTATCCCCCGAGGAACTTCGCGCCGCCATCGTTTACGACGACGAACATATCCTGGCCGTCAACAAGCCCGGCGACATTCCCTGCCATCCTTCCAAACAAGGGCCCTGGTCGAGCTTGGTCGGGGCCTGCCGCGAATACCTGGGCGTCGAGCGCCTGCACATGCCCTCCCGGCTCGACCGTGAAACCAGCGGCATCGTCGTCTTTGCGAAGGACCATGCCACGGCCTCCCTCCTCCAAAAAGCCATCCAGGAGCGGCTCGTCGAAAAGGAATATCTCGCCATCCTCATGGGAGAATTACCTTCGCCCGTGTTGGTCGATCAGCCCCTCGGCAAGGATCCCACTTCGGTCGTCCACGTCAAGCAGCACGTCTGCGCCGAGGGCGCAACCGCCGTCACCGCCTTTGAGCCACTTCATGTAGCCGGCGGCTTTACCCTAGCCACCGTGCGGCCCCGCACTGGTCGCATGCACCAGATTCGCGCCCATGCCGCCTGGCTCGGGCATCCCCTAGTGGGCGACAAAGTCTACGGCCCCGACGCCCAGCTCTACCTCGACTTCATCCAGGACGGAGTCACCGCCCCCATGCTGGAGCGTCTGCTGCTGCCCCGCCAAGCCCTGCATGCCTGCCGCATCCGTTTTCTACTGGAAGGCCAAACGCTAGAATTCGAGGCACCCTTCGCCGCCGACCTAGCCGCCTTCGCAACCCTGCAAGGACTCTCTCTCAGTTGAGCGGGTCCCCTGGCCCGCTCTCATTGCTAACAACGCCCGCTTTTCAGCAGCCAACCGGGCCGCAATGTTAACCTTGAAAGAGTCAGCTCTTTCCGCCTCTCTAAATCCATGTTCCGCTACGAAACCGCAGGTGAATCCCACGGCGAGTGTTTGGTCGCCACGCTGACCGGACTACCCGCTGGCATCCCGATCAACTTAGATCGCGTCAATCGCGAGCTATGGCGTCGTCAACAAGGCTTCGGCCGTGGCGGCCGCATGAAGATCGAAACCGACAAAGTCCACGTCGTGGCCGGTATTCGTCACTCCCAGACGATCGGCGCGCCCATCGCCATCCTCATCGAGAACAAGGACTGGAAAAACTGGACCGAGGCTCTGCCCGTGGTCGACTTCGAGGGCTCCGCCGAAAAGCGCAAAGAAGTGAAGCGCCCCCGCCCCGGCCATGTCGATTTGCCCGGGGCCATCAAGTACAACTTCGACGACGTCCGTTACCTGCTCGAACGCGCCAGTGCCCGCGAAACCACGGCCCGCGTCGCCGTCGGTGCCATGGCCAAAGAATTTCTCTATTGCTTCGGCATCGAGATCTGGAGCCACGTGGTGGGCGTGGGACAGGAAAAGCTGCATCGTTTGGCGACTTTTGAAGAAGTGAAGGCCATCAACCAACGCGACGAAGTGCTCCTGAATTGCGTCGATGCCGAGGCTGAAATCCGCATGAAAGCCGTGGTCGACGAAGCCTACCGCACGGGCGACACCGTCGGCGGCGTCTTCGAAGTCGTCGCGCATGGTTGCCCTGCCGGGCTCGGCTCGCACATCACTTTCGATTCGCGTTTGGACGGTAAACTGGCCCAAGCCATCGTTTCCATGCAAGCTGTAAAAGGCGTCGAAATCGGCTCGGCCGCCGCCGGCGCCTCCTCGTTTGGCTCCAAGGTGCAGGATACGATTCACTACGACAAGCCCAACCGCGAGTTCCATCGCGGCGCCAATCGCGCGGGCGGCATCGAAGGCGGCATCACCAACGGCCAGGACATCATTGTGCGCGGTCTGCTGAAGCCCATCTCCACCCTGCGCAAGCCCCTCGAGTCAGTGGACCTCGATACGCGCGACCCGGCCCTCGCCGCCTACGAGCGCAGCGACATCGCCGTCGTACCGGCGGCGGGCGTCATCGGCGAAAGCATGGTGGCGATTGTGCTGGCCCAAGTGTTTCTCGAAAAGTTCGGTGGCGATTCGCTGGTCGAGACGGATCGCAATTACCGCGGATATCTCGAGCAGGTGAAGAATTACTAAGTACCATGGTGTATCGCATTGTTAAATATCCCGATCCTGTGCTGGAGATCCCGGCCGCGCCCGTAGCCGATTTTGGTTCTGAACTAAGTAAGCTAGTACACGACATGTTCGACACCATGTGGGCGTCGAAAGGTGTCGGTCTGGCCGCGCCGCAGATTGGCTTGTCGATGCGCCTCGCGGTGATCGACACCAGCGCGGGCGAGAACCCTTCCGAACGCCTCGTGTTAATCAATCCGGAGATCATCTTTCGCTCCGGTTCGCAGACTAGCGAAGAGGGCTGCCTAAGTATTCCCACCTTCCGCGAAAATGTTACTCGGCCGATGATCACTAAAGTGCGAGCCCAGAATTCCAAGGGCGAGTTTTTCGAGACCAGCGGCGAGGAGTTACTCGCCCGGGCCATCCTCCACGAAACCGATCACTTAAACGGCATTCTATTCATCAATTATTTGAGCCCCCTTAAACGCGATTTAATCAAACGCAAAATCCGCAAACTACAAAAAGCCGGCGAATGGGACTAGCTATCCAGTGGGGTGGGCCTCCGGCCCGGCCGGACTAACCAGTGCGCATCATCTACCTAGGCACGCCCCAATTCGCCGTCGCCACCCTCCAAGCCATGGCCACCGCCGGCCATGAAATCATCGCCGTCTACACCCAACCGGACCGTCCCAAAGGGCGAGGCCAATCGCTCGCCGCCTCACCCGTCAAAGAGGCCGCCCTCCGACTCGGCCTCACCGTCCGCCAACCCGAGAAACTCCGAGCCGATTACGAAACCCTCGCCGCCGACCGCG
>JAYVRS010000434.1:0-1916 GCA_043776185.1 Bryobacteraceae bacterium
CCACCCGCGCCGTCGTGACGGCACCGGAAGATCACACGACGAATCACGCCGGGGGGCAGTGGCGGCCGCGCGACCAAAGGCCGTTGCGCAGCATCACTGGCATTACCCTCCACCAAACCGCCGTCCTGTTTGGAGAGACACCCAGCCGTTGGTACACGCTGGCAGCTCATCTGGGCATCACGCGTGGGGGCGGTGCTTACCTGATTTGCCCGCTCGACCGTATCGTGTGGCACGGAAACGGGCTGAACACGACGGATGTGGGCATCGAGATCGACGGTTATTTTGAAGGCATTGAAGGCAAGCCCAGTACGTTCTGGAAACCGCCCACGGACTCAACCCGGCAGCCGTTGCAGGTAACGCCCGAGCAAGTATCGGCCACGCGCGCCATCATCAAGTGGATCTGTGGTGAAGTGAAGAAGGACGGCGGGGAGGTCCAGTTCATCCACGCCCATCGGCAAGCGTCGAAGGACCGGGAGTCCGATCCGGGGTCACGGGTATGGAGGGAAGTGGGCTTGTGGGCGCAGAGCGACCTGGGGCTTTCCGACGGCGGTAAGAACTTCACCCGCGGCACCGGACTGAAGATTCCCGAAGCCTGGGATCCGTCGCGCGTGGGCATCCCGTACCGCCCGTAGATAAAGCGGGAACTTCGCCCTCCTGAATGCACAAAAAACGAGCTGCCAAGGATACGGAGGGAGAAAAAGGGCAGAAAAAGGGGAGAAACAGTACCCGGCACCTTCGCGGGAGCCGAAATGGAACGGATGTTGTTTCACCCCGACGCGCCCATTTGGTTCACAACGTTTCGATTCCGTGCAACTCAATGAAAACACAATTTACAACCGCTTCGGGCTGCCAAAACCCTTGTTTCCCCCTGCTACCGTAAACTCAGGAGTCTCTCATGACCTGCTACACCGACATCGACTACGAATCCTTCCCCATCTCTGACCTGGAGCTCGACCTGCACTGGACCCAGCTCCCCAACTCCGTCCTCGCCGCCCGTCGGCAGGCCAAGCTCTTGGCACTGGCGCAGGCCCGCGAAAAAACTCTTCCGATCGATCACAAAGTGTTCCTCGTCCCCGCCGACCCGCTCTACTCCCCCACCGAGGAAGACCTCTGGCCCGTCTTCACCCACACCGTCCACCAGTGCCTCACCAAGTTTCCCGAAGCTCACCGCGCCGTCCGTGTCGCCATCGGTCAACTCCGAGACGAGCACCGCGGGTGGCGCAACCCCTTCCCTGCTAACTTCGAAATGCCCTTCCCACCAAGAGCGAAAAAATAAAAAATCGATTTGAACCCGGCGATCTCGTTCAAAACAATCATTTAGCGTCTCGGGTTCCTCGGGTTCCCAGACGATTCTCTTACAACATGGAGCGCCAACATAACCGCCCAATCAACACTTTTCGACACATTTTGAGTGACGAATCCGCCTCGGCCTCAGTTCGCTTGAAGGCCGCCATCGAGATTGTCAAACTCGTCGAATCGCAACGTCCCACCGTTCTTCGAGCCGGCCCTCGAAAAACTTCACCAGGACCTCAGCGTCGCCGAAGTCATCCCACCGAAACCGCCCCACCGCTAGCGTCGGACGCAACGCCCCCCGCCCCTGCGGCAGTCCCCTCAAATTCAAGCGCTGCTGCGGCAACCCTGCTCAGGTGCCAGGAACGGCCAAAGCCCGCGCCGCCTGACCGCAACGACTACCGGTCCTACTTCGGCTTGGCCTCCAAGTCCTGCACCACCAGCCGGACCATGGCTTCGAGTAATGCGGCCCGTGGATAGTGATTTTTGTCCATCATGGCGCCGAATTGGCTGCCCTTAGCTTTTTCAAACGGCAAGGCCAAGGCGAAGTGGTCGCTGCGCGCGGCGCCTAGTAACTTGGAGCCGGGGACGATGGCGTCGCCGCGGGTGAGTTGGCCGTCCTGGTC
>JAYVRS010000435.1:0-1913 GCA_043776185.1 Bryobacteraceae bacterium
ATTCCCGGCGTCGGCCTTCATGGTGGCGGCGGCCCACTCTTTTCGTGGCGGCAATCGCTTCCTTGGCTTGCGGCTCAGCCGCGTAAGCGAGAGTGGCGAGGGCGAGAGGTGTGAGGCGCATCATGGGCCACAGTCTCAAGCAGACATCGAACTCCGATACACTGAGGTCCATGTCCCTTGCACGCCGCGACCTGCTGATCCAGGGCGGGACCCTCATTTCCTCGCTCGCCGTCCTGCGCGTTCCTCTCTTTGCCGCGCCGCGTTTCTCGAGGGATCCCTTCACGCTCGGCGTCGCCTCCGGTGACCCCACCGCCTCCGGCATCGTCCTCTGGACCCGGCTCGCCCCCGATCCGCTCAACGCCGACCCGCTGCACGGCGGCGGTATAGACCAAGCGGCGGTCGAAGTCACCTGGCGTCTAGCAGAGGACGAAAAGCTCAGCAAAGTCGTCAAAAATGGCAAGACCGTGGCCACGCCCCATCTGGGCCATTCGGTGCACGTCGAGGTGGAAGGGCTTCGGCCGGACCGTTGGTATTGGTACCAGTTCCAGGCCGGCAACTACACCAGCCCCATCGGCCGCACCCGCACCATGCCCGCCGCCGGTGCCCTGGCCGCGAAGCTCAACTTCGCCTTCGCTTCCTGCCAGCATTGGGAGACTGGCTGGTTCAACGCCTATGAACACATGGCCCAAGAAGACTTGCATCTGGTGGTGCACCTCGGCGACTACATATACGAAGGGCCCGAACGCGCCAGTGGCGTCCGCAAGCACACCGGGCCCGAGATCACGACGCTGACGCACTATCGCAACCGCCACGCGCTGTATAAGACCGACCCGCACTTACAACGCGTCCACCGCCTGTTCCCCTGGATCGTCACCTGGGACGACCATGAGGTGGACAATAACTATGCCGGCGACGTGGCCGAAGACAAGCAAACCCGCGCCGAATTACTCGAGCGCCGCGCCAATGCCTATCAGGCCTACTACGAGAACATGCCTTTGCGCGTGAGCTCACTACCTACGGGATCGGCCATGCAACTCTACCGCGCGCTCGACTTTGGCTCGCTGGCTAAGTTCACCGTGCTCGACACGCGGCAGTACCGTACCGATCAGCCTTGCGGCGACGGCAACAAGCCCGCCTGCGCCGAGGTCTTTGATCCGCAGGCGACAATTCTGGGCGCCACGCAGCGCGAGTGGCTCTTTCAGACTCTCGATCGGTCGCCAGCGCGCTGGAATGTGATCGCCCAGCAGGTGCTGATGGCGCGTCTGGATGTGGCGATGAGGGCCGAAGAGACGTTTTCCATGGACCAATGGTCTGGATACGAGGCAGACCGACGCAAGGTGCTCGACTTCCTGGGTGCCCGCAAGCCTACCAACCCCATCGTCATCACGGGCGACATCCATACAAACTGGGTGGTGGACCTGAAGGCCGATTGGAAAGACGAGAAATCGGCGGTGTTGGGCACCGAGTTTGTCGGCACGTCGATCACCAGTGGCGGCGACGGCAGCGATGAGCGGCCCAACACGGCGGCCCAATATCAGAGGAATCCTCATCTCAAGTGGTTCAACGCCCGGCGCGGTTATGTGCGCTGCGAAGTTACGCCCTCGCACTACCGGGCCGACTACCGTATCGTACCCTTTGTCACGAAGCCCGGTGCGCCGGTGGAGACGCGTACCAGTTGGACCGTCGAGAATGGTCGAAGGGGCGTGCAGAAAAGCTAGTTTACCAGGGCGCGGCGATTCTCAGGACGTGATGGCAGACGTAAGCGCTGAAGATAGGAACGTGATTTTTGAATTCCGTTTTGATGACCACCTGGAAGTCGGGCGGCAGGTGGCCCAAGGGCGTGCTCAAATGCTGCACGAGTTCCATGGCCTGTTTCGGCTGGGTGACCCATTGAGCGGCGGCTAGAGTGTCGG
>JAYVRS010000436.1:0-1913 GCA_043776185.1 Bryobacteraceae bacterium
CGGCGGAAAATGACGGCGTCCGTAACCTTGCCGGCGTCATCGCGGATGGGATTGAACATGGTGACGTTGCGGGGTGGGGTAGCGGGGACGACGGAATTGAGGGTCACCGTCGCGGGCGGTTTGCCGGTGATTTGCATCATGTTTTGCCCGGTCATTCGGTCAATGTTATGCGGGCTTAGATCCCAAGGGCGATTCTCGGCACGAATCCAATATTCGATGGTTGCCATGGGTAGGGTACTCCTTCTGTGGAGAGATCTACGTTGGCACGCAACGGGGCCGCACAGTTCAGCGAGTTCGCCTCAGCTGTGGGCTGGCCGTTGCGGGATAGGTCTCTCAATGGTAGACGCGAGTATGACGGCGAAAAAGGGACATGGCGAGGTCAGAATGGATGTTAAATGAAGGTTGTCATGGCAGACGGATGACGCGGGCCTGACCGGACTAGACCGCGCCGGCACCGGCTGCGGCGTGGGTCAAAGAGGCTGTCGGACGTCGCCCTTAGTGGCAGCTAAATCGCTAAATCGGTGCCACCCAATCGGTGCCAGGCATGATTAGGGGAGGAGCAAAGCTCAATCCGGACTAGTGAACATACCACCCCGTGGCACCCCGTGTGGATGGCCCTGTTTTTGTGAGCGAAATTTAGAGTTGGCAGAAGTCGTCGGGCGAGAGGCGGACCACGTAGTTGGCATCAGGCGGCACTGGTTTGGGCTGCGAGGCCGCTGCGCTGGTTGGGGACTTACGAGGTCGGCCGAGGGGTTGAGCGAGGAGCCGGATCTGGTGGGTGCGCTCGAGGTTCTCCATGAAGGCGTCGGAACCGAGGGCGGAGTGCTAGCGAGTGGCCCGACGGAGGTGGATGGCCCCATTTTCCGGGCTTCCCCCAAGTCCGCTAGAACCGAAGCTCTACCCGTTAGGCGAGGTGAGATCGATCTTTGACGCCGATCCTACGCCGGTGCCACCAAATTCCCGCCACTGCCGCGCTCAGCAGTGATAGGGCCGTCCCTGGCTCCGGCGTCACCGTTATGGTGACGGGGATCTCAACTATAGTCCCATTCGATACCGTGTCGGTGAAAGGGTCAAAGAGGGGGTCGAAGTTGGGGCTGCGGGAGTAGAGGTCATAGGTGACGAAGATACTTCCGGACGCCACACTTCCCACCGGGGCACTGCCATTGATCGCGAAGGAGGCGAGGCCAGTACCCAGGCCAGCGTTAAAGACCTCCGTAACCGAGTTGAAGGGGGAAGGTGGAGGGCCCACTTCGAACGTGGGGCGGGTGCTCAGCAGGTCAGTGAACACGCCGATGGAGGGTGCAGGCAGCAGCGCCACATTGACTATGAGCATGTAATAAGTGTTGCTGGAGGCGCTGAAGCCCCAACCGATGGTGGATCCGGGCGCGCCCGAGATACTGCCGGTACCGATAATGAAACTCTCAGCGTTGGCCAGCGCGGCGAGGATGACGGAAAGGAAGATGGTTTTCATGATGATGAGTCCTGTTCTCGAAATTACATTTGCAGGCTTAGCCCGAGCTTGATGTTGGCGGTCGACGCTCCACTGGTGGTCTGGAGGTCGGCTTTGCACCGGGCGGCGCCGGTTAGGGTGCTCGGGCAACCGGTAAATTAACTGAATGATTTCTGGACGGTGGCGCCCGTGGTGGCGGCACCGGGCGATCCGACCTGCACTATTGACTTGCTCCTTCCCTCTTTAAAAATCGTTGTTGCCGCAACTTCCCATCACTACATTGGCAACAAAGTGCCCACCAACTGAGTTTGCGCCTGCGGCCCGAGGCCCAGCTTGACGGTAAGCGTGAAGCGCGAACGGACTTTATCGCAACCAGTGAAATTGATCGCGAGATTACTTAGTCCTGTGTCCCCGGGCGCGAGGTTGCCGTAGGCGATGGGCGTGGCAGAGGTCACCACGGGAG
>JAYVRS010000437.1:0-1912 GCA_043776185.1 Bryobacteraceae bacterium
GGGCGTGCGCTTTGTTCAGATTTATCACCGCGGCTGGGATGTCCACGGCGAGTTACCCGAAATTCTTCCCAGCCAATGTCAGGACGTCGACCGCGCGGCCTGGGCGCTGGTGCAGGATCTGAAGCAGCGCGGCATGTTAGACGACACTCTCGTCATCTGGGGCGGTGAGTTCGGGCGCACGGTCTATTCCCAAGGCAAGTTATCGGCCACCAGTTACGGCCGCGACCATCACCCGCGCTGCTTCAGCCTCTGGATGGCCGGCGGCGGCGTCAAAGGCGGCATCGTCCACGGGGAGACCGACGAGTTCTCCTACAACATCGTCAAGGACCCCGTCCACGTCCGCGACTTCCAAGCCACACTCCTGCACCTCTTCGGCATCGACCACGCAAGGTTCACTTACCTCTACCAAGGCCTCGACCAAAAGCTAACGGGAGTGGAGCCGGCCCAGGTGGTTCCGGCGTTATTGGGTTGAGCCCAGTGTTAGGCTAGTAGCTCATCGCTATGAATGCCGAGCAATGGGAACAAGTTAAGGAAATTTTTGGCGAGGCACTCGAACGGCCCGGCGCCGACCGGACCGCGTTTATCAGAGCGCGTTGTGGTGACGACGCGGTGGTGTGCCAAGAAGTATTGCGGCTCGTGCAGTTTTCACCCACCGAAGGGGCGCGTTTGGACTACGCGGCAGTATCTGCGGGACTGATCAGGAATGCCGCCGACCGCGTCTCTGCCATGTCCTCTCTTGAGCCCGGGGAGGTGCTGGCGGAACGCTTTGAGATCGTGCGATGGTTGGGCGCGGGTGGCATGGGCGAGGTCTATGAAGCCGTAGATCGCATGCTCGGTAGCCGCGTGGCCATCAAGACGATCCGGCCCGAGATTGCCGATGATCCCCAGGTTCTGTCGCGATTCCGTCGCGAGGTAAATCTGGCGCGACAAGTAACTCACCCGAATGTCTGCCGCGTATTTGACCTCGCTCATGGCCGGCGCCCGAATGGAACGGAGCTGGATTTCCTCACCATGGAGTACTTGGAAGGGGAGACTCTTTCGACTTACTTGGAAGGCCGCCCGCCGTTGACGCTGGCCGAGGCCGGGCCGATTATCCGTCAGATTGCCGAGGCCTTGGGTGCGGCGCATGACGCCGGCATCGTCCATCGCGACCTCAAGGGATCGAACATCTTTCTGGCGCGCAATCGTGAAGGGGAGATCCGCGTGGCGGTGACGGACTTTGGGCTCGCGCGGTCAGTGTTGCCAACCGATCATTCTTCGCTAACGGTGAGCGGTTGGGGAGCCGGCACGCCAGCGTACATGGCCCCGGAGCAGGTGGAGGGCCGGGTGACCGGCAAAGCGGCGGACTTCTACTCATTCGGCGTGGTGATGTACGAAATGGCCACCGGTGCCCCGCCCTACACCGGCCACAGTCCGCTGGAAATTGCCGTGCGGCGGTTGAAGGAGAAGCCGAAAGCGCCCCGAGAGGTGAATCCAAAAGTGGACCCCAAGTGGGAGGCGGTGATTCTGCGCTGCCTGGAATACGACCCGGCGGACCGCTTTCCGGATGCGTCGTCGCTGCTGGCCGCGCTAGGCAACCGGACGCGTCTCCCTGGCTTTCGTCCGACAGTACGAAGGCGCATTTCGCGAGGTTTACGGTGGGCGGTGCCCGTCATTGCGCTGATAGCCGCAGGATTGTGGTGGCTGTTACGGACCCCGTCGCTGCCGGAGCCAGTGGCGCGCATGTATACCGAAGGCGTCAATGCGTTGGCCGATGGCAGCTACTTGAAGGCGAACCGGCTGCTGGAGCAAACGGTGCAGCAACAGCCGAACTTCGTCCCGGCCACCTTAAGGCTGGCGGAGACGTATCTGGAACTGGACCAGATCCGCAAGGCGCAGGAAACCTTGCTGCGAGTCTCCGACCGCTGGATTC
>JAYVRS010000438.1:0-1910 GCA_043776185.1 Bryobacteraceae bacterium
GGCAGCGCTTCGAGGGCGGCGGCGAGTTGGTCAACGGCGAAGCGAATCGTGTGCGGAAACTCGGCATTGAGTAATAAGAATTCGGCCACCCGGTCGGGCCGTACGTCGGCCGTATAGAAGTTACAGTAAGCTTCAAACGCGGTACAACTACGCAGTAAGCCAATCCACTCCAGGTGGGCTTGCGGATCCTGTTCAAATTCCCGGTAATGGGTGTCGAGTAACTTGGCCGTGGCCATAATACGTTCCATATGACGCCCGATTTGAATGAACTGCCAACCCTCATTGTGGCTCATCGTGCCATCGGTGATGCCTTGAAAAAGGTGACAGCCTTCGTGGATTTCGAGTAAGAACTCGTGGGGTTGGGGGTCCCAGCCCTCTTCGAGGTCGGCGCGGCGCACTTGGTGGAATAGCCGGTTCAATTGCTCCCACATCTCCGAGCTAATTTGCTGTCGCACTTGGCGAGAGTTCTCCCGGGCACCGACGATCGCGGCCACGATCGAGGACCGGCAAGTGCGGTCGAAGATCAACGCGTAAGTCAGGCTCTGTGCGTCACGCGCTTCCGTCGGCAGTTTAGGGTCGCCCAAAGAAACTAGAATGCGGTGCCAGCGCTCATCGGCCGAGTAAGCCGATTGATCGAGCATCAGGGTAAGCTGCACCTCGATCAGGCGCGCCGCATGCTCGGCGCGTTCCAGGTAACGGGCCATCCAATATAATCCGTCGGCGACACGTGAAAGCATCCGTTATTCCTTATCGTGTAACACCCAGGTGTCTTTGCTGCCGCCGCCTTGAGAAGAATTCACCACCAGCGAACCCTTGCGCAAAGCCACCCGGGTCAGTCCGCCGGGTACGGTAGTTACCTTCTTGCCGTCATACAGAACATAAGGGCGTAGGTCAATGTGGCGCGCTTCTACTTGGCCGTCGATGTAACAAGGCGCGCGCGAGAGCATCAGCGTGGGTTGGGCAATGTAATTGCGCGGATCGTCCAGAATCTTACGCCGGAAATCTTCTTGCTCGGCCTTAGTGGAATGCGGCCCGATTAACATCCCATAGCCGCCACTTTCACCCACCGCTTTGACGACTAACTTGTCCAGGTTCTGGAGCACGTATTCCAATTGCATAGGATTGGAGCAAAGAAAGGTCTCGACGTTGTCAAGGATGGGGTCTTCATCGAGATAATACTTTATAATGGCCGGGACGTAGGCGTAGACGGCTTTGTCGTCGGCGATGCCGTTGCCGAGCGCGTTCGAGAGAGTAACGTTGCCTTCGCGGTAGACGTTGAAAAGTCCGGGGACGCCCAAAATCGAGTCCGGCCGGAATGCCAGCGGGTCAATAAAGTCATCGTCGATCCGGCGATAGATGACATCGACGCGCCGCAAGCCGGCCGTCGTGCGCATATAGAGGACGTTGTCGTTGACCACGAGGTCGCGGCCCTCGACGAGTTCGATACCCATTCGGCGAGCCAGATAGGTATGCTCAAAATAGGCGGAATTAAAGACGCCCGGAGTCAGCAGGACAATGGTGGGGTCCGGCCGGCCGTGCGGGGCCAGCGTGCGCAGAGTCTGCAGCAGCGCCTGCGGATACTCCTCAATCGGCTTCACGCGGCAAGCTTGAAAGAGTTCGGGAAAAACGCGCTTCATCACCTGACGCCCGGTCAGCATGTAGGAGACGCCGGAGGGAACGCGGAGATTGTCTTCGAGGACGAGGTAACGGCCATCCGGATGGCGGATCAGGTCAGTGCCGACGACGGTAATATAGACATCGCGCGGCACGTCCAGACCCTTCATCTGGCGGCGGTAGTGCTTGCACGAATAGATCATCTCGCGCGGCACCACGCCGTCGTTCAAGATCTTGCCTTCGTGATAGATGTCTTTGAGAAACAGGTTCAGCGCGACGATGCGCTGGGCCAAGCC
>JAYVRS010000439.1:0-1910 GCA_043776185.1 Bryobacteraceae bacterium
GCCCGGCCGCCCCAATAGGCCTTACCGGGCTCGTAGGTGCTCTTCTCGCGAATGAACCTTTGCGCGCCGTCGTTGTAGACGACGTACATCAGCCCCGAGGTCGCGTCATAAGACGGACTCTGCCAATTGGTGCCACCCACGAGCGTGGGGTAAACGACGCGCCCCTCGGGCGTCGAGTCGGACTCCGCGACCACCTTGGGCCGTCCATCGGCCTCAAAGCCATGGTTCCAGGTCTGCCGGACGTAGTTTTTGCCCAGCAGCAACTTGCCGTTCGTCCGGTCGAGCACGTAGAAAAAGCCGTTCCGGTTGGCTTGCAGCAGCAGCTTGCGCGGCTGGCCGTCAATCACGCGATCGGCCAGGATCAGATCCTGGTTGGCGTCCCAATCATGACTGTCATTGGGAGTGAACTGATAGTGCCACTTTCGTTTCCCCGTGGCCGGATCGAGCGCAATCACGGAGCAGGAGAAGAGATTATCGCCCTTGCGGATTTCGCCATCCATATCCGGGCCCGGATTGCCGGTGGCCCAGTAAAGCGTGTCGAGCTCAGGGTCATAACTGCCGGTGAGCCAAGTGGGCGCGCCGCCCAACTTCCAGCTATCGCCCTTCCACGTCTCGTGGCCGAATTCGCCCGGTCCGGGAACCGTATTGAAGCGCCAAACCCGCTTACCCGTCGCCGCGTCATAGGCGTCCAGAAAGCCGCGAATGCCATGCTCGCCGCCGGCCACGCCGACCACGATCTTGTCCTTCACCACCAGCGGCGACACCGTGATGCTGTAGCCCTCCATCGTATTGGCCACCTGCGTCTCCCACACCGGGCGGCCCGTGCGGAGGTCCAACGCCACCAGCGCTGCATCCAATGTGCCAAAGTACAGCCGACTGCCTAACACCGCCACTCCGCGGTTGAAGCGGTTGCTCTCGAAAGTGTTCAACGCCTTCTGCGGCCGCTGATACTTCCAAATCTGCAAGCCGGTTTTGGCATCCAGCGCAAACACCTGCCCCGGCATGCCGGCGGTGTACATGATGCCGTCCACCACGATGGGCGTCGATTGTAAAATGGAGTCGCCGGGCATCTGCACGGCCCAGCGCGCTTGCAATCCCTTCACGTTGGCCGTCGTCAACTGATCCAGCCGCGTGAAATGCTGGCCCCGGTAATCGCCCCAGTACGTAAGCCAGTTCTGCGGCTCGGCCGCCGAGTTCCGAATGCGCTCATAGGTCAGTCCACCCGGCACCGCTGGCACTTGGCTGGTTTGGGTCAGGTCCCGGCTATTCAAAGTCTTCAAATAGGCCACCAGGTTCTGCTTCTCCGAGGCGCTGAGCCGCGCAGCATAGCCCGCGGGCATCAGCGAATTCGGATCGTCGCGGCGTTCGACGATGTTCTGCTTATCCAGCAGATGCAGACGCCCCGCCACATCCATCAACTGCAGCGAGTAAGTATCTTCATTGCGGCGCACGCCGGCCACTTTGCGGCCATCCTTCATCGTCACGTTCACGATGCCGATGCCGGCTCGCCGGTCGCGCCGTCCCCGGGGATTGGGCGACGTATTGGGGTCGAGGATCTTTTGCATCAAAGCGTCGGCCGGCGTCGCCCCAGCGGCGGAAAGGTCCGGGCCGACGATGCCGCCGCGCCCATTCACTTCGTGGCATCCGGCACAGCCCGCTGCGCCGAAGAACAGCTTCTGGCCGGCGACGGCGTCGCCTACCACCGCCTCACTGGACTTGGCAGCCGTCCCACTCAGACTCCGCAAATAGCTCACCACCTGCCAAGCCTGCTCCGTGCTGAAGCCGGAGAAAGGCGGCATCGCCGTGCCAGTAATGCCATTGCGAATATTGAGGAAGATCTCGCCGTCTTTGCTGCCATGGCGGAAGACTCCCGTGGCTAGAGCGGGTCCCCGCTGGCTGCCGGCGGCGTC
>JAYVRS010000440.1:0-6127 GCA_043776185.1 Bryobacteraceae bacterium
AGGATCGGGGAAGGCGGGGCCGCCATCACCGGACGCCCGATCAACGTCAGCGGAGGCTGCGCATAGGTGCCCGCCGGGAGGACACCCAGGGTGAGCGCGCCCGAGGCGTCGGCATTAAGGGTCACCGGGAATCCGTCCGGGAGGCTGCTCTCCCAGAAAGTGCGGGAAAGCGTAAACGGAGCCACCAGCGCCGTTCCAACCCGCCTCGCCGGACGACCGTCGGCGACGGCCGTTGCCCGCACGGTAAACCCATCGCGCTTTTGCACCAACGAACCGCGGCCGAACAGAAGAGTCACCGCCGCGCCCGAAGCGACCTCGATGCCGTTGGAATTGTCCAGATGATTGCTGCCATCCGTGCGCCGCAACTGCACCTGGAAAGCTGGCCCGAGGGCGCTGGCTGCGGCATCGGCCGCAGGCACAATCACCGTTCCATCGAAGGTGCCACTCACCATATCGCCATGGGCCGCGTTCGCCAGGTTCAACGCGAGTTGCGGCCGGTAGACCGGATCGGCACCCACCTCGATCGTCTGGCCGGCTTTCCATTCGCCGGTACCGCCGGATAAAGCGATGTCCGGGCCGGCCCCCACCAGGCGCTCGCCCGACGGATCTGTAAAGATCCGGGTTACGAGGGCGGACGCCGCCGCTCGACGCGCCTCATCGCCGAGCGAGTCCCGGCCCCGGAGACCTTCGAGTGCCGCCGCATCGGCCGCCGATTGCATCTGCACCTGGGTGAGGCGGGCAAAGCCGAGATCGATCACCAGCGCGGCAATCGCGAACAACCCGAAAACCGCGAGTATGGCTTGCAATAACATCGTTTAACGCTGCTTCGGCGCGGCGATCATCTCGCGCTTCGTTCCGGTAATCGACTCAATCGTCGTCAGGGGGGCGACCCCGGTGCCCGTCGCAAAAGGGCTCCGCGGCATCGACGGCGCGGTGGTAACCGCCGGCGGATCCTCCGGCCGGCCGGAACGGGGAACGCAGGAGATGCGCGCATCCACCGCCATGGCCTCGGTGAGGTGCGCAACTTCGCGCGGGTCGATGGCGATCACGACCTCCTGCACCGGCTTGGTGCGTGTCACCATTCCCTGAGTCAAGGTGCCGCTACTGGTAGGAACATTGCGCAACGTCATCGGCTCAACGACCACGCCGTTCTGCACCACCACGCTGACGGTCGCCTGCTTCTGCCAATTCATCATTTTCGATTGCAGCTCCATTTGCGGCGCATAGACTCCACCGCCGCCGAAGTTAGTACCGCCACGGCTGGCGTCGAGGGCGATGGTCGAGACGAGATCGAAGCGGTCTCCCCGGCGCAACCCCTGCAAGCCATATACCTTCTCGGCATCAACGCGAAGTGCGCGTTTGCCGGGAGGGATGCCCGCCACCAGACCCGGGCGCGTCCCCTTGGGCAGGAAGTCGGCCTCGGTGAAGACATAGCCAGCGGGCTTATCGTGGTCCAGGACCCGCCCGGTGACTTGACCCATTTCCCGGATCATTTCTGGCGAAACCTGTTCCGGTTGAAGGTAGATGACGCTGAACTCGCCCAGGGTGGGGTTCCAGAGATGGTCCCGGTTGAGGCGCGTGTAGGCGGGCACGGCCATCGCACTAACGGGAATCGCGATCATCCCGGCGCGGGAAGGCTGGCCAGCTTTCCCTCCGAATCGCAGCCGTCCGAGGTCGATCAAGCCGGCGGCCCAAAGAGATACCAAACCGATCAGGACAACCAGGATGGTGACCATCGCGGGGCTGGGCGGCCACCAACCCCGCCGGGCGCCATATCCTCGGGTTGGACTTCTCATTCCACTACCTCATTCCAAGATTTCGCACTCATTCCAGGACCTCACGGCGAAAAAACGATTGCCCGGTGAGGATTCTCCGGTACGGCCGCACCTTTTGTCCGAATGCAGCCTGCGCGCCCAAGCCATTTTCGCCGGTGTACGTCCCGATCGGAGTGTCTGCGGGGGCTGGTACCACGAAGCCAACGGTGGGAGCGGGGGCACCGGAGGGCTCCGGAGGCTGCGGCGTAAACGCGCTCATCGATGCGGCCTGAAAAGGATACTGAACCAGCACCGCGGCAATGCTGTTTGGCACCGCCAGGGAGGTGGCGCTAAAGGGGCCGGTGGCCGGGTCACCCGGATCGCCGCGGACCTCTTGGAGGACACTCCGCATCACGTAACCCCCTCCCGGCACCTCCTTGGGGATCATGACCCGGAGTCCCCATACGGGCACAGTGGCGTCTGGTACCAGTGCACCGGGATACCGCAGCACGGAGGTGTCGCCGATCTTGTCCGGGATAAACAGCGGGCGAAGCGCGCGATTCACTAGGGGAAGGGCCGCGAAGCCCGCCTCCAGTGTGGCGTCGTTAGTCGCGTTCACGATCAGTTGGGCCGAATCCCAGACGCGTTCGCGGACGGCGGGAAGAGCCAGCGCTTCGTCGAAGGTGACCGCTGCGGGCAAGGGAGTTACCGCCAATTCGCGAGCCGCCACACGGGCCACATCCTGCAGAACTTGGGCGGCGAAAATCAAACGGCCAAACTCGATGGTCGCGGCGAACAGCAGATAGAAGATCAGCGAGACCAAGGCGAATTCGACCAATGCGCCGCCCTGCCGGCGGTCCGTCTGCCTCATCGCCAATAACCTCGTCCGATATAGGCCAACATACCGAGAGCGATGGCCGGAGCGTAAGCATAGTCTTTTTGGCGGCGCCACTTCGCAATGGCGGCAAAAAGGCCGCCAATAACGGCTATATAGAACAGCGCTCCCCACTCCGCCCGCCAACCCAGAACAGCTCCCATGGCGGCCAGTAGCTTCACATCGCCTCCCGCCAAGCCACCCAGCGCGTAGAGGCCGAGTCCGACCGCGAAACCGAGCGCAAATCCCATTCCCAGATCGAACCAGGTAACGCGATGCCAGCCAAATGCCGTGGCTGACAAACCGAGCAGCAAAACGAGGACCGTAATGGTGTGGGGAATCTCGCGACGATGCAGATCGAAACCCGCCGCCACGGCCAGAAGCCCGAAGGTAATCCAGAGAATCAGCATGAGAAGCGAGGAGCCGCATTCCCGCAAAGGGAACGCGGCTCCGCGAGTGACTAGTTAGCCTCGAGGACCAGGGTCGCGATGTTCGTCGCGCCCGCCGTGCCACCTACGTTTTGACCCAGGCGCGCGGTGCCCGACTTGGCCACGATGCCTGGTAGGTCGAGCGCGATCGGCGAACCAGCCGCTGCCGCGATCGGTGCCGTTTCGATGAGCTTGCCGCTGACGATTGGCGCGTTGTCGTCCGTGTGCGCGCCCGGCAGGATGGCCGCCACCGTGGCAACGAGGTCAGAGGTCTTATGACCGAACAGCGACACCGAAGCCGCCGAAATCAGCGCGACGCCGGCAATCAGCAGGCCGTATTCGACCAACGCCGCACCGGTTTTCTCACGTAACATTTTCATAAACATAGCAGTCTGTTCTCCTTGCGAATCAGTTTGATGGGTTGGTTGATAAGTCCACGACTCGAACGGGAGCCGCGGAAAAAACGGAAAGGTCATTGAACCGCCGCCAGTTGCATTTCGGGCACCGAAGCAAACCAGCCGCCATCTTTGGGGATGGAGGAAATGGCGGAAACGGGGGAAGTGGAGCTAGCCGTTAGCGGCGGCCCTCTCCGCGCGGGTTCTATCGCGCCCCGTCCCGGAAGCACGGGGATCGTGCGCGGAAGCCAGCGCAACGCCGGAGTCACCAATTCGCTGGTGCTGGGAAATTCCCATAAGCCAACGCCCGGAATGGGGTCGCGCACGACTACGGGATTCACGAGAATGATCAGCTCGCGCGTGTCGTCAGTATTATTAAAATCCTTGAAGAGCCAGCCCAGCCCCGGCACGTCCCGAGCGCCGGGAGTAGAGTTGCGCGTATCGTTGCTCTCCCGAGAGAGCAACCCCCCCACGAGGAGAGCCTGTCCGTCCTGCAGGCGCGCGCTGGTGCGGAGGGCACGCGAGAGGAACGCGGTGGTTAGCTGGTTTGTGCCCGTGGACTGACGGATGGAGGACGTCAGATCCGCATTGGGCGTGATGATCTGGGGCTGTACATCGAGGGTAATCGCGTCCCCTTCGTCCACCAGCGGGCGGACACTCAACCGAATACCAAACTCCTCAAACACGACCGAGCTAAAGACGCCTGTCGTGGAGCCCACGGTGTTCCCAGCAGCAAAAAAGGATTGGGGAATCGGAATCTGTCCGCCGACTTGAAAGATGGCCTGTTCCCCCGAAAGCACGGTGAGGTTGGGAGACGAAAGGCTGCGCGCCACCCCGACGCGTTCCAGATAGGCAAGTGCGGCATCGATCGCGAAGTGGGCGGTGGAAAGCTGGGTTTGACTCGCGAGTGTGCCCCCCAGAAACGACAGAACGCTCTGCACCGCGTTTCGTCCGGCACCTCCGGTGCGTTGCGCTTGTGCTCCCTGAAACGCTTGCGCGGCCAGGGGAGGAGAGAGTGAGCCTTGGTTCGCCGAAGAGGTCAGCAAGCCGAAATTAGGGCTGAAGGTGCGCAGTTTGCTGCGGTTCACCTCGTAGAGCCGGATATTGACACGGACCTGCGGCAGGTCGCTCACCTGGAGAAACGAGAGGATGCGCCCGCCGGCCACCTCCACCACTTTGGCGCGCCCCAGGTTGCGGTTGACCTGATTGCTCAGGCGGGAGTTGCTACCACCCCCACCGCTCCCCAAAAGACTCTGCGTTCCGGCACCGCCACCCAACTGTCCGCCTTGTTGTTGGCCCCCCTGCTGGCTGAGGTTCGATGCGAGGGCTCCAGATTCGTCCGCGACGACGGTGACATCTTCCTGCGTCGCTGTGCGTCCCAGGATTGACTGTGCGGCGAGCGTCAGAATCCGCACTAACGCCACCTGATTTGGCACCTTTCCCTCCAGGAGAAACGCATCCCTGGTGTCGTCCGGCAAACTACCTTTCTGCAACCGCCGCATGGTCACGCCCTTACCACCCATGGCTTGAATTCCCCCGAGGACCTTCTCCTCCAGTCGCTGAGGAAGCCGTTCCAGGCGAATCAGGTTGAGTACGGCTCCCGATCCTCGCTGCTGTGGGGCGGCCGTGTTGGCGGCGGCGAGGGGCGGGAGCCGTACCACCTCCGGCTCGCCGTTGGCCGGAGGCGCAGGATTCGCAGCAGGATTGGCTTCGTCACCCGTAGCTCGGGTCAAAACGTCGTTGGGTCTCCCCGAATCGAGGTAGTTTCGCGTCAACGATTCCGCCGCGCGGCTCGCCGCAAGATCCGGCACCGTGCCGGAAAGCACGATCGCATCGCGGTCGGGCGCAATCTCCGCTACCAGATTGGGGTGGATCCGCCGCAAGGCACTTTGGAGGAGGGCAATATCCCGCTCCACCGACACCGGGTACTCGCGCACCGATAGATCGCGGAGCCAAACAATCAGGCTGGTTCTCCCCCAGTTCTTACCCAGAATGAGCAGCTCACGGCTACCAATCGGCTCAGCGCTGAGCAGCAGAGAATCTCCCACCGCCACGCGGAGAATATCGTGAGGCACGGTCATCCTGAAGTGTTGCGAGCGCTGCAATACCAAGCGCTGTTGCGAAATGGATTGTCCGTTGGCCACACAGCTTGTCATCACAAACCAGAAAACCCAAAAACAGGGGTAGGATGACGCACTCATTGGGGGTAGAACAACTCTGAAACTAGCACCCCGCATTGGAGGAACAAGAGATTTATCTCGTGAGCGGGCGAATCCTGGTATTGAGCGGACCGTCTTGGCTCTGGAAGCGCCGCGCCGCGCGCGCACCGCAAAAGCGAAGAGTCCGGCCCCTGCCGCCGCTGGTAGCCCGAACATCGCTCGCTCGCCCCAGGGCGATGGAATTGAGCCTACCGGGCTCGCCCAGGGCTCGTAGCCCGGTTTACGTTCGCCAACCAGCGCCACGGCACGATTGACGGACCCCGTGCGCTCCGTCATCAACGCCGCCAAGGCCAAAGGTACCACCCGCGATCCGAACAAAATCGCCGATAACGCCACGCCGGTCGGATGGCTGCAACTCCCCGCCACCGACGGAATCTTCAACGCCGACAACAAAAGCGGCAGCCCCCCCGCCGCGGCCAACTCAAACCTTCGCTCACGCACTTCGGGCCGCGTAAGT
>JAYVRS010000441.1:0-1910 GCA_043776185.1 Bryobacteraceae bacterium
GGCGCGGATTCACTCGTCAGGAATCGGGCCTCCTCAATGCTATACAGTTCATTGCCCGCGCCCGGTTCGCCGGCGAGGCGACGGGCTGGGAACTGCTCATGGTGCAGAAGACGGAAAAGGGGGCGGCGCAAGGCACCCCTGCGGGCTCAGACTACCTCGGAAAACTGTTACCCATAGCCCGGTCTAAATTGTTATCCAGGTGCCCGGCTGGACAAGGTCAAGCAGTCCGAGCAGTGGGGGACTGCTGGTTCATGGTTGGGCTACCAGAGGGAGAGGGGCTTGTGAGGGGGGCCGATGAGGTAGGATTTGCGGTTTTCCCAGGCCCACCAGCCGGCGAGAGCGAGGGAGAGGACTAAGTCGTCGTGGTGGGAGGAGGCGGCGTTGTAACTGGCGTGGCCTCCGGGGTGGAGGCGGCGTTCGAAGACTTGTAACTCGTGACGGAGGGATTCGGCTTGGGGGGCCTGTTCCGCAATTTGTAAATGCTTTTGTTCCAGGAGTAACTGCAGGCGGGTGATGAGTTCGGCTTTGGGGACGTTGCGGCCGTGGGTGGAAACGGTAACGTGTTGGCCGGCGGTGATGGTAACCGGAAGGATATGAAGGGGCATGCGTTGCATTTGGATGAGTTCGCGCATCGGTTGGCCGAGACCGGTGGCGTCGTAAACGAGCGAGCCGTGGTGGGCGACGAGCGGGTGAGCGGCGAGGCGCGCGACGCGCTGGATGACCTGGCTGAAAGGGGTGCCGAGGGGGAAGCGTTCGATGAGCCGGACGAGGAGTTCGCGGCGGTAGAGGTGCTGCCAGGTGGCAGGGTCGCGGGTGCCGGTGGGAGTGGTGCGGTATTCGAGGAGCGTGAGGGCGGAATGGTCGTTGATTTCGCCGAAATCGAGGCCGAAGTTGAAATGGGGATGGATGGCGGTGGGGTAGTAGGCGGGGCGGTCCGCTTCGAGGAAAGGCGGGATGAGGGGCGAGAAAGCGCGCGCGATGACGTCTTCAGAAAAGACGGAGCGCTCGGCGGTGGTGAAGTCGCAGAGGTACTCTTCGGCGAATTGTTGGGAGGTTTTGCGTTGGCGTTCGGCGGCGATGAAGTCGGCGGGAATGCGGCCGGAGGCGCGGGGTCCAGCGGCGGGCGCGGTGAGCCGGAACCAGGGATGGGTGGGCGCTTGCTTGGCGATGAACTCGCGATAGAAGAAGCCTTGCTTGCCGAGCGGGGTGGAGAGGAGCCAGAGATGGCCCTGGGTGGTGGCGATGAGGGGGGTGACGGCGGAGAAGACTTCGTCGGAAACGCGGGCGGCTTCGTCGATGATGAGCAGGTGGGCGGAGAAGCCGCGGGCATGATCGGGGTGGGCGGGCAGGGCAAGAATGAGGGAGTTATTGGCGAGGCGCAGCGAGCAGGGGTTGGTGCCGTCGGTGGAGAAAGGCAGTTGGAGTTGGCGGGCGAAGTCGCGGCAGCGCGCGGTGAGAAGGTGCGATTGGCGGAGGGTGGGCGAGAGGACCAGGATATTTTGGCGCGGTTGGGCCATGGCTTGGTGGAGGGCCCGGATGGCGGTGAAGGTGGTCTTGCCCCATTGCCGGTGGCAATTGAGGAGGACGTAGCGGGCGGTGGTGCTGAGGAGTTCCGATTGGGTTTGGTCGGGCGTGAAGTTGAGTAATTGACGCGCGAGGGCGAGGGGGCCAGCGGGCGCGTGTTCTTGAAGCAGGTGAGACATGTTAGGCGGCCCGGGGGTCCTTAGGGAGCGGAGGTGGGGAGGGCGGTTTGAGGAGTGAGGTGGGCGAACTGGATTCGTTTGGGGAGACGGGATGAGCGATGGGCTAGGGGGAGGGTGAAGGCGCGGCGTCGGGCGGGTAGAGAAGATCGAGCGTGGGTGGGTCGCCGAGGCGAGCGGATTGTAAGTCGCGTAATTCTTTGAGATTGC
>JAYVRS010000442.1:0-1910 GCA_043776185.1 Bryobacteraceae bacterium
GAATTCGCGGTCCAGGTTGCCACCTTCGAATTGGCGCAATCGCGAGCCGCCCTCATCTCGAGCGGTGAGTTACCCGCCGGAAGTCAGACCACCGCACCGCTAAAACTGCTAGCTCCCATCAGCGGCGTAGTCCTCAGTGTACCGGAAGAAAGCGCCCGCAATGTCGCTGGCGGCACGGCCCTAATGGAATTGGGAGATCCGACAGATTTGGAAATGGAGGTCGAACTGCTTTCGAGCGACGCCGTCGCCGTTCGATCGGGGGCGAACGTGGCCATTGAACATTGGGGAGGTGACTTTCCGCTTCAAGGACGTGTCACCGTCATCGAGCCAGGTGGTTTCACTAAAGTTTCCGCCTTGGGCGTCGAAGAACAGCGGGTGAAGGTGCGGGTAGATTTTGCAGAACCGCCCCCTCCGAACGCCTTGCTCGGCGATCGCTATCGCATCGAAGCTCGGATTGAGACTTGGAGCAGTACCAATGTTTTGAAAATTCCTACAGGCGCGCTGTTTCGGCGCGGCTCGGATTGGATGACATTTGTGATCGAAGGGGATCACCCAAAGTTAACCAAAGTAGAGATCGATCACCAAAATGGCGCGAGCGCAGAAGTCCGGTCCGGAGTAAAAGCTGGACAACGGGTCATCCTGCACCCCCCCGATACGGTATCCGAGGCAACCTCCATTCGAACGCGGTAGAAAGACGAACTGATCGGTCCCGGCCCAGTCGGTGGAGGTTTAGGCAATTCCGAAGGCGGGGCGGCCTGCGGGACACTCCGTGCGTACGCGTCGGCGTCGGCGTCGGCGTATCGCAGACAGCCTTGTCTGCTGTTTCGCCGACTGCCAGTCGGCAGGGCGCCCGCCGGCAGGAGTGGTAACCGATTTAATACCCGCGTCCCACCGCAAGCGCACCCGGCGCAGGTTGGCAACCTGCGATACAGCAGGCAGGGCAGCCTGCGGGACAATCCCGTACCGCAGACAGCCTTGTCTGCGGTTTCGCCGTCTGCTAGTCCAATGCCACTAGCTTTAGGATGAGGTTTTTTGTTTGGTTTTCACCGATTTCCTATAGTTTTGCAGTAAAGTCGGGCCCATTTGGTAAAGTAGCCTTTCGAGTCGGCGGCCATTTTTAAGGGCCCGCTCCATGGTCTTGACCATCTCCAGGGGCACATAGAGGCACCGTCGCTTGCCCTCCTGGCTGTAGGACAATAGCCAGGCCGGGTGTTTGGTGCCCGCACGGCAAAGCGCACAGCTTGGCCGGATGCACGGCTTGTAGACCTTGGCCAGTGAGCCTTTCAAGCAAGGCCAGAGTCCGATGATCTTTTTCTCCCAACGCATTTCCACGGTGTTTTTCATTGCGGCTATGTATGTATGTGATAATACATAGATACGTATGGCGCTACGTAAAAAAAACTACCCGCAATAAATCCCGCAAACCGATCCCCACGCTCCCGCCGCTCCGCGCTCGCTTCAGTTCCGCCGAGTTGTGTCAGCGCTTCGCCAAGCTCTTTTCCCCCGTCGTCGTACGGCACTGGCTCAAGGATTGCCCGGGCTCTTTCCGTGAACGCCTGTTCACTCCGCTCATCACCTTGTGGTATCTGCTCTTCCAATGCCTGGGGGAGACTCCGACCCTGGATAAAGTCTTGGCCGATGCTCACCTCGGCGGCGCCGATGCCCTGAGCCCACGGGGAAAACGACTTTCCCAGCGCATTAAATCCGTCGCGACCACGTCCTTCAGCAATGCCCGCCAGCGCTTGCCCCTCCAGCTGCTCCAGCGCGCTTTGGCCCATAGCGCCCAGGAGATTCGCTCGTGGGCGCAGAACACCTGTTGGGAGGGTTGGAACGTCATCCTCCTGGACGGTTCCACCGTGCGCTTGCGCTCCTTGGGAGACATTCCCAACGTCTTTCGCCCTCACCGCAAC
>JAYVRS010000443.1:0-6124 GCA_043776185.1 Bryobacteraceae bacterium
GGCTGCGCAGTGTGCAGTACGATTCGGTGGACGACCGTTTTGCCCGTTACGTACTGGAAGAGATTTTGCCCGAAGTCTCGAAGACTTACAACTTACGCAGCGATGGCTACAGCCGCGCCATCGCCGGCGACTCTTCCGGGGCCATCGCCGCGTTGAATGCCGCCTGGTGGCGGACTAACGACTTCAGCCGCGTGTTACTGCGCATCGGCAGCTTTACTACGATTCAATGGCAGCGCCGGGCAGATGGACTCACCAGTAAGGATGGCGGCGAAATCTTCCCTTACCTGATTCGTAAGTCACCCAAGAAGAACTTACGCATTTGGTCGCAGGACGGCTTCGGCGACATAGAGAACGACCATGGATCGTGGCCCGCCACGAATTTGGCCTTAGCGAATTCGTTCAAGATTCAGGGTTACGATTTCAAGATGTCCTGGGGCAATGGCACGCACTCCCGCAACGGGGGAAACGTCGAAATGGGCGAAGAGATGATTTGGCTCTGGCGCGACTACGATTCTGCCAAAACCAGCCAGGAGTTTGTGCCCGATGCTGCCGAAAAGGATAAGCCCTTCTTCCGGATCAAGTCACTGAACCGGACTCAATAAGGCGATTCGCAGTGCGCCGGGATAGACAGTCCCTCTGTCCCGTACCCGGCCCGCACATGCCCATCAATGACGATCAGTTCGTACACTTTCACGGCCAGAAACAGGATCGCCTCGCGAACGGAGCCGGCGGTATCCACTTCACATCAAGGCGACCTGACTAAACAGCTCAAAACGTGTCTGGCGAGCGTTCATCGTCGACAATCGATACTTGCCGGTTCAAACAACCGTGCGTTCTCTTCCTGAATAGCCACCCCTCCAGCATGAAGCCAGACGATCCAAGAGTGTATCCGTTCCCCGTCAAAAAATGGAGCAGGCCTTCTACACACACCCATCCCCCCGCCCTTACGGCAGCCGCAATGACGAAACCGCCGCCGCCCAACGCTCTTCGAACGCGGCCGCTTCCGTCGCCGGCATCTTGGCGAAGAACAGCGCCGAAACTGTGCCGCTCTGAATGTAGGTGCAACTCTCCATCATGGCCTGCCCGTTCACGCGAAACGTCGCCGTCCAACTTAGTGCCGGCTGGCCGTTCACTTCGTGCCGGCGGACGCTCTCGGGGCGATTCCGGTAGTCCAGCATGCCCTCCCGTTGCCGCTGCCCCGGCTTCGCCGTCATCGCCGATCGCAGGCTGGCCTCGGTCTCTTCCGCCGTGCGCGTTACGGCCTTGGGCTCCACCCGGTAGTACAGCGCCGGCAACGTGCCGGCCTCGCGACGCGCGTCCCGCAGGGCGATGGAGGTCTCCGCCGTCCCCAGTCGCCGCTCGGCTGCGATGGCCCAGCCCTCGGGCAACGCAAACCGGACCCCCGTGTCCGCGTCCACCCAGGAGCCCGCCTCGCCCTTCGCCAAAAATGTGGCCGATTTGTTCTTGTGCGCGGCCGTCGTGTTCTCGACAAACAAAACGCCATCGAAGCTCCCCGGCATATCGGCCTCCACCCAGTAGCTTTCGGCTGTCTCTGGCGAATACATCGCGCCGATCGTGCGGGCCTTCACCGGTTGACGAAGCTCTGCCGGTGCCTGCCGCAGATCGAGCGCAAACAGGGGCGCCCCGGCCGACGCCATCAGCGCGTCCCAGCTTCCCGCCGGCGCCGCCCCCACAGTAAAGTCCTGCAGCGCACCACTTGGAGACTTCGCCTGGAAGGAACCCTGGTGGAAACCCAAGCCGAACACCACCATCTGCGCCCCCAACTTCGCCCGCAACACCGCCCCCATCGGCTGAAAGCTATCTTGGCGCATGGCGGCAACATGCGCGTTGTGCGCCCACAGCACCACCTTCGCCTTGGGCGATTGCTCCAGAATCCATTCCACATTTCGCGCCATGCTTTGATCGCGCGTCACCGTCCCGGCCCGCATTTCCAGGCACTGCCGCACCACCCGCGCATTCTGAATCGCCCATTCGATCTCCGGCGACGAGGCCTTGGCTGCGCCGTACGCGCCCCGGTTGGCCTCCAGATGTTGCACCACGTCGAACCAGCGCGCCAAGGCCACGCGAATGTCCGGCCCCCCTGAGACGTTCTGCCGCTCCATCCGCAGGCTCTGCTTGCCCCCGGCAAAAGTTTCCGCATCGAAGGCCAACAGCGTGTCCGCCCCACCCGCGTAGTATCCGGCCTGCGTCGCGCTCTCAAATCCCGGGTTGGCTAGCGCCACTGGCGCACCGTCCACTTCCAAGGTGAAGTCGTCAAACCAAACCTTGCCGGAGCCGTTGAACGTGCCGCCCAGGAAAACTTGTCCCCCTTCGGCCGGCATCTCCACCTCAATGGACTGCCGCTTCCAGTCCGAAGTTCCCGTCATACCGTTGCCGCCCAGATTGCGGAACACCTTCCTCTTGCCCTCGTGATCGGCCCGTATCCAAAGGTGCGCCGCGCCGCCCGCCACCTCCTCCGTGCGAATCATGCCGCTCAAGCGAATCTTCTTGCCCGCCCAACCCTTCGCCGGCATCGAGTACGTAATCACGCCAAAGCTATGCCGACCTTGGCTACCCCCGCCTACCATCGCGGCGGCGGCTTCTAGCGGCGCGGCGTAGCCGGGTTCCCGCTCGGCCACAAAGCGCTCCACGTTCTTCATCGCCACCTCCGGCGTCTGCATATCGAAGCCCGTAAACTCCACTCGCCCCTTGCCGGACGCGTTAAACGCGCGCATCCACTCGATCATGGCCAGCACCTCTTGCGTGTCCCAAGTCCAGAAATGCATGCCCTTCAGCAACGCCGCGGGGTCACCCTTGCCCGTCAGCACATACTCGTTCAGCCGATAGGCCTCCGGCATGTTCGCCTCCATCGAGAAGATCGTAAACCCCATCTCGATCGCCAGAAACTCGAGCATCCGGTGCTTCAGTTGGAAGAACTCCCGTGTACCGTGCGTGGCTTCGCCTAACGACACCACCCGTGCGTCGCCCACCATCTTCTTAAGCGCCTGCATATCTTCAAACCCATGGCCGGCCTCGGCAGTCTTGAGCGGTACGGCATGCTCCCGAACCCAGGCGCGAGAATCCGCTGCCGGTAACAGGAAAGCGAACAGTGTGATGCAGAGGAGAGTAATTTGTTTCATAACACCTGAGTATGCGCGACGAGTCCACTATCAGGGTCACGCTGACGCATATAGTTGGACTTTAACGGAATGCCCACGACGGAACCAGCCCTCGCCGCCGCCCGCATCCCCTACGAGTTTCACTTCCTGAGAAAATCGGCGTCAAGTCGGGAACTTGCGAGTGCCGCGACGTGCGCCGCGAACAACCGGCCTATGTCAGGAGATGAAAGAGCCCTACAGGAAGGAATAGCGAAACCATTCTGGCCTCACAAAAACCAGCGCACCCTCCCCCGGCATCCCTGACTTATCCCGAACTGACTAGCAACCGGCCACTTATGGGCGCGAAAATGCGGTGGACCTGCACTGCCGCATTTCCTAGCAGCCCCCGGCAGCCGCCATGCCCATCCGGGCGCTTAAGATGACCCTCGATTTCACAGGGCTGAGACGAGACTCGGGTGAAGCTTGAGGGAGCGCGCCGACCCGTATCGAGCATTCCAAGTAAAATCTCTTCAATCCCTTACACTCGCCTTACAATTTGGCGCACCAGCACATCATTTCCTTACAGTGATGTGGCAGGGTTGTGGTTGGGACTGACATGACCACACACACCACTTCCCGACGGGGCTTTATGGGTTTAGCGGCTGGCCTGCTGACTGGGGCCAGAGCCGCCTGCGCGGTTCGCCCCAACATTCTGCTGATCGTATCGCATGACCTAGGCTGGAATCTGGAATGATGTCGGGTTCCACAATCTGGCGATCCGAACCCCGAATTTGAATGGTCTATCCGAATGAGGAAAAAGACGTGAAGGCCCAGTATCCGACAGTGGCGGCGGAGTTACTATCGCTTCTGCGAATAGTGTTTTTCGCGGCAATCAGAACCATGGAGTTTCATCAGATGATCAAGAACAATCGGACCGTTTGGATGGTTGGGCTGCTGGCGGTTTGCGCGGCGATCCCTGGCATTGCGCAGCCGGCAGGCATGCAAATGGGCGACGGCGTGTGGTTACGCGATGCCTACTTCGGAGAGATTGAGACCTTCGATTCCTGTTTGGCTCACCAGCCGGGGCAAGGCATGCACCACAACCACGTGCAGCCGGTTTGTCTGCGATTCTTGCTGGGCGACAATGTAGAAATTGCCGGCACTGGCCGCACCGGCGGCATCTATCGGGAGAAGGTGGCTCCTTGGACCCACTCGCCGATCCTTGGCTGGTCCTTGGACGGCTACCCCATTTACGGCCCTTACGGCTACAGCGCTCCGGGGAACCCCGCCAGCCCGGTGAAGCGGATGCAGTCCGGCTATCGGCTGCGCAGCATCACGGCCAGATCGTCGCTTCCCGATTGGGCGCTTGGCTACCACCCGAACCTTCCGCAACAGCTCCCGGCCGCCCAGGAGGGTCCGCCGCTCAACGATCGCTTCCCGTTGGGGCGCTACGTTGAGGACTATGAATTCGTAGCGAGTGCCGGCGATCTCGACCAGTTCAATGGCCGCACCACGGTGACACCCGATTTTCCGAATGGTACTTATGCCTACTTTGTTACGCTTAAGGCCGACGGCACGCCGGCATTCCCCTACATCCAGGGACTGCAATACAACGGAACGGTTCGCCCTCAAGCTGGACCGGCCGGGATGGCCGCGATCCCCACCGACGCCCTGGACTACTTCAACAATGGAACTTACACCGGGCCGCAAAACACCACCGACCCGCAGTTGAAAACCCTAATCACCGGGAACGCACAGACGATCGCCCGCGCCCTGATCGCTTGGGATCCTTCGGCAGGACCTCAGACGACCTGGCCTGGCACGCAGCCGGCGGGCGCTCGTGCCCCGGGCGGTGGAGTGACCACTCCCGCCGCGGCCGACATTCAGCGCATCCGCACCACCACCAGCACGGTCTACCTGAATTCGAACAACCTGCCGAGCTATGTGATCGGTCCCTGGTTTGCGGGCAGCGCCAACGGCGGAGTGTTCATGAACTGGGCGGCGGCGGTGAACTCACTGAACCAGATTCCGCGCGTGCCCCAACTCGCCGTCACCAAGGCCAACACGGGCCTCGGCACGATTGGCGTATGGGTGAACGGAGTGGCGATCTTTAACGCCGCCGACGGAGCATCCTATCGCAACGCCATGGGTGACGACGCGGGCGGGGGCCTAGTGGCGGCCAATGCGATCAGCCGGTCTTCCGCGTCGCTCGAAGGCGGCCCGGTGACGCCGGGGTCGCTGGTGACGGCCTTCGCGCAGTTCGAAGCCAAGCTGGCTACCGGCACGGAAGCGTCTCCCAGCCCGAGTTGGCCAACGACGCTCGGCGGCGCCACGGTTACCGTGGTGGATTCGAGCGGCGCGGCTCTTCCAGCGGAAATCTCTTTCGCGTCTCCCAAACAGGTGAACTACCGCGTGCCAGCCGCAGCGGCGACCGGGTTGGCCACCGTGCGGCACACGGCCGCCGGCGTTACGGTGATCAGCGCGCTTAACATCGTTGCGGTCTATCCGGGCATCTTTAAGCAGAACTTAGAGAATCTGGCCGCGGCTCAGGTGGCCCGGATCCGCGACGGCCGCACGATCTATGAGCCGGTGACGGGGCCGATTACGATCGGCCCGGCGGCGGAGCAGACCACGCTCATTCTTTACGGCACCGGGCTGAACTCGGCAAGCGCGGTGACCGCGACGATCGGCGGCGCTGCCGTGCCGGTCGCCTATTCCGGTCCCCAGGGGACCTTCCCTGGCCTCGACCAGATCAACATTCCTCTGCCTGCGGACTTAGCCCGGCGCGGCAAGGTGGACATTGTGATTTCCGGCGCCCAGAAGCCTTCCAATCCCGTTCAGGTGACCTTCCAGTGAGAAGGTAAGGCAACCGCTCCGTGCGACGGCAACATTGAAGTGGTGCGGCACCAATCGGGTGGGCAGCGTATGCCGGCAGAAGCCCACGGGCCTGAAGCACTCGCCAATTCGTGGCGCGGAGGCAAACGGCTTTCGCTGATGGCTTAGGCAGTGAAGACGGCGGGCACGTG
>JAYVRS010000444.1:0-1909 GCA_043776185.1 Bryobacteraceae bacterium
TTCTACGTCTTCACCTATGACGAAATCGCCAAAGTGATCGGCGAGCGCGCCATGACCTGGTTTGCCTATCGCTATGGCTGCGCGCCGCTGGGCAATGTCCACCACGATCCGCATCGGGAGTTCACCGGTCGCAACATTCTGTACGAGTCGCGTTCTTTGGAGGAGACCTCCGCGCGCTTCGGCATTCCGCTGGCGGAACTGAAGCCGGCGCTTCAGCGGGCCGAGGCCGAACTGATGGAGGCCCGCGCGAGCCGCGTGCGTCCGGGGCTCGACGACAAAGTGCTCACCGCCTGGAATGGCTTGATGATCTCGGCGTTCGCCAAGGCCGCCGCCGTTCTGGACGAGCCTCGCTATCTCGCCGCCGCTCAACGCGCCGCCGCATTTCTCAAGGCGCAACTGATCACCGCTGACGGCGTCCTGCTGCGGCGTTACCGGCAAGGCGCGGCCGCCATCCCTGGGTTCTTAGACGACTACGCCTACTTCACTCAAGCCTTACTCGACCTGCATCAAGCCGACTTCGACCCGAGGCATCTGACCCTGGCGCGCACCTTGGCCGATGACCTGATCGACCTCTTTGAAGACGAGGAGCACGGCGGATTCTTCTCCACCACCGGTACCGACCCGGACCTCATCCTACGCATCAAAGACGACTACGACGGCTCCGAACCTAGCGGCAACTCGGCCGCCGCCGTGGCGCTGGTGACGCTCGGCGCCATCACCGCCGACGCTAAGTATTCGCAGGCCGCCGAGCGCCTCTTCCGCGCCTTTACACCTCGCCTCACCCAGGCCACCGGCACCTTGCCGCAAATGCTGGTGGCGCTGCTGGCGGCGCGCACGCCGCATCGCCAAGTGGTCTTCGCCGGCCCCTACGATGCCCCGCTTCTTCAGCGCGCTCGCACAAACTTTGCGCCCTTTCAGAGCATCCTGCGGGCGGAGTGGGCGCCGGTCGCCATGCCCGCCGTGGATGGTAAGCCGACCGTTTATGTTTGTCAAAATTTCACGTGTCAATTGCCCGTCACCGACGGCGAGGAATTGTCGAGCCTCCTGACCCCCGCCGCATTCTAAGCGGCATGAGGCTTGCTAGACTGGGCTTGCCCCATTGCATTTCGCATCGGGGCGAACCACAAATTCGAATTCAGGAGAAATCAAAAAACATGGCCACGGAACGACCCGGCGGAACGACGTTTAAAGGCAGCCCGCTCACCCTGGTGGGCCCGGTGCTGACGGTGGGCCAGCCTGCCCCGGAGTTTGAACTCGTCAGCGGCACCCTGCAGCCCGTAACGCTAGCCGGCACCGGCGAGGGCGTCCGCGTATTCAGCGTCGTCCCCAGCTTGGATACGCCGGTTTGCGACGCGCAGACCAAGCGCTTCAACGACGAAGCCGGCAAGCTTCCCGGCGTCGCGATGTACACCATCAGCATGGACCTGCCCTTCGCCCAAAACCGCTGGTGCAATGCGATGGGCGTCGACAAAGTCAAAATGCTCTCCGACCACAAGTCCGGCAACTTTGGCGAAGCCTATGGCACGCTCATCAAGGAGTGGCGCATGGAGTCGCGCGCCATCTTCGTTGTCGGCAAGGACAATACCATCAAGCACGTCGAGTACGTCACCGAAGTGGCCGACCATCCGAACTACGATGCGGCTTTGGCGGCGGCGACGGCCGCGCTCTAGTGTCTAGTTAAACTGACGGGCCGCCGTTCAAGCGCGTGCCCGTCAACCCGGAGAAAACCCATGTCATTCAACCTAAACATCCGCCCTGCTGGCGGCGGACTCGATTTTGTGGCGCTCGGTGCGCTCATCCACCGCCTCGACCCCGGCATCATCCCGTTTCGCAAGGCGACCTCCTGCGCCATCCACGTCAGTGGCGGCGAGTTCAACGTCGCCGCCAACCTCGCCGATTGCTTCGGCTT
>JAYVRS010000445.1:0-6122 GCA_043776185.1 Bryobacteraceae bacterium
GGCCTGCGCTTTACGCAGTTCTACAACACGGCCCGTTGCAGCCCATCGCGCGCGGCGCTGCTGACCGGGCTTTATCCGCATCATGCGGGGATGGGTCACCTGGATCCCTACATCCGCCAAGGCTCTGAAGGATATACCGGTAAGCTCAACGAGCACTGCGTCACGCTGGGGGAAGTGATGCGCGACGCCGGCTATGCCACCAGCATGACCGGCAAGTGGCACCTCGGACTTGAGAACGGAACGCCGCCCTGGAAGCGCGGGTTTGAGCGTTCGTTGTGCTCTCCGTTTGGCGAGTTGTACTTTCCCGGGCAAACCAGCCCGCGCATCAAGAACGCCCGGCTGAAGTTGTATGACAACGGCCAGGACGTTCCTACCGATGCGGGCGAGGTGGGTAGCGGCTGGTACAGCCCCGATCTCTGGACGAAGTACGCGCTCAAGTACGTCGATCAGGCGATCACCGAGAAGAAACCATTTTTCCATTACTTGGCCCACAACGCGCCCCACTTTCCGCTGATGGCGCCGGCGGAAGATATCGCCAAATTCCGCGGCAAGTATCAGGCCGGGTGGGATCAATTGCGGCTGGAGCGGCATGCTCGTCAAAAGAAAATGGGGCTGGTGAAAGAGCAATGGCCGCTGGCCGAACGGGCGCCCGATTCGCCGGCCTGGAACACGCTAACGGCCGAACAGAAAGACCGCTTCGATCATCTGATGGCCCTCTATGCGGCGATCGTTTCGCGGATCGACAAGAGCGTCGGCGACCTCGTGGAAGGTCTGCAGCAAAGGGGCGTGCTGGACAATACGCTGCTGTTGATGATGTCCGATAACGGAGGCAACGCCGAGTCCGGACCGAACGGTAACGTGGAGGGCGGGCCGATCGGGGCCGTGACGTCTTTCGTCCATCTGGGCATGAACTGGGCCACTTTGAATAACACGCCGTTCCGGCGCTTCAAACACTTCACGCACGAAGGGGGTGTGGCCACGCCGTTGATCGCCCATTGGCCGAACGGCATGGCGGGTTCTCTGCACGGCAAATTCGTGCATCAGCCGGGCCATCTGGTGGACGTTATGCCGACGGTGCTGCACGTGACCGGCGCGAAGTATCCGGCGACGCGTAACGGGACCAAGATCTATGCCGGGGATGGCGTCAGCTTTGCCGCGGCTTTCCAGGGGAAGGGTTGGACGCGACGGGAGCCGATCTTCTATTTCCACGAAGGCAACCGTGGCGTGCGGGCCGGTAAGTGGAAGCTGGTGATGAAGTACCGGGGTGATTGGGAGCTCTACGATATGGGCGCGGATCGGACGGAGCAGCACGATCTGGCTCAGGCTCAGCCGGGAATCGCGAGGAAGATGGCCGCGCAGTGGAATGCTTGGGCCGCCAGGACCCATGGCGATGCT
This sequence comes from Bryobacteraceae bacterium, assembly GCA_043776185.1. Taxonomy (GTDB): domain Bacteria; phylum Acidobacteriota; class Terriglobia; order Bryobacterales; family Bryobacteraceae; genus JALHNI01. Next base: position 1,396 of record JAYVRS010000445.1, read on the forward strand.
TGGGAAGGCCCGATGCGCACCGATTGGGGCGCGGAGGTGGGGGGCAAGTAACGACCTTTTAATTCTCGGATCAGAGCGTAGCCCGTGCGGGTGTGGCGGGCACTGTTGACAGCAGGTATTGTGGGCTTCGCGCTAGAAGGAAAAGCGCGCCACAATCTGGCCGCTGCGCGGCGGTAGGAACGTGGTGCCATTGTTGATGCGGCCGAAGCCGGAGATCGTCTGCCCGGTGGTCGGGTTGGTCACCTGAGTGGCGAGGGCATTTCCGGAATCGGGTACGTTCAAGTAAGTCCGGTTGAAGATGTTGAAGAGCTCAGCGCGCACAGAAACCGACATCTTTTCGCGAATCGAGAAGATGCGGCCGAGGCTCAACTGTTCGTCCGGACGGCGGGCGGCCCGATAGTCGCTATAGTACGCAGCGGCGGTGCCCCATTCACCGGGCGCAGGGTTCGACCAGGCGGCCGGATTCAAAACGAACTCCTTATTCGGGTCGAAGCAACCGCAATTGGGATCTTTCAGATACAGCGGCTGTCCGGGCACGCGATTGACGTTGGTGCCGCCCCGGAATACTAGGCTATTGATGACGCCTTGCCCCTGCGGTACCCGAATCGGCAGGCCGCTCGAATAGCGTAGGATGCCACCGAACGTCCAGCCGCCCACCAGGGCTTTGATGGCCTGATTGGCACCGTACGCCGGAATCTGGTAATTGAAACCGGTAACGAATACGTGCGGCTGATCGCTGCTCGAAAGGCTCTTGCCGTTCTGGCGATTGAAGACGTCGTTCTGGGGCACGATGCCGCCGTCATGAGATTCCACGGTCGCCAGCGACTTTGATCGCGTGTAGGCCGCCGTGAAGTCGAGCCCGTGCGAATAGCGCTTGGTGGCCTTGATCTGTAGTGAGTCATACCAGCTGTTGCCGAGCGGCGCCCAGAGGGTGCCGACGTCGCCGAACTGTGGATACGGGCGCAGAGCCTGGGCCAAGGTCGCGGTGTTGGGGAAAGCATCGTAGGGTTTGCGGAAGCCACGGGCGACAACCGGAGCCGAGGCAATCTGCTGGCCGAGCAGGGTGACATCGGCTTGATTATTGAGGCTGAGGCCGAAGGAGCGCAGGCGGTCGTTACTGATACCGTTAATGGCGTTCAGTCCGTCGGCTCGGAACCAGGCGCCCCGGTTGGCCACATAAGAGGCTTCCACCACCAGGTTGGCCATCACTTCACGCTGCAGGCTGACATTCCAGCTCCACAGGCGAGAGGGGCGGCCCGCGTCGGGATCCACCATGGCGGGCGGTGAATTCGTCTGCCCTGGCTGCGGGCGGATGCCGGGATTGTAACTGGCCGCGAGTAACTCAGCGGGGTTGTATTTGAGGCCGTCGCGGAGGAGGAGCGCCGCGTCGCCGAAGGTGGGGTTCGAGAACGCAAGCGAGTTGAAGCCCATGCCGAGTGAGTTGCCCCCGCCAATGTATTGGAAATTGGCGACCTGACCGTAGGACAAAGCGATGCCACCGCGCAGGACCGTCTTCGGATTGAGTTGATAAGCCACGCCCGCGCGGGGACCGAAGGCCCACGGATAAGTATCGCCCGGCCGGCAACCGCAGCGTCCAGGCCCATCGCCGGCGTAGAGTGTGGCGCCGAGCAGGCCGCCCGCCGACGGGTTGGCAATGCTGGGCGAGAACATCGACTGCCGATTGTGTAACTCGCGCATGGCGGGTTGAAAGTCATAACGCACGCCGTAATCCAGAGTAAGTCGACGGGTGATTTTCCAGGTGTCCTGGGCAAAAGCGGACCAGGCCGGCCGCCGATACTGCGGGTCTTGCGGATTCGAAACTGAAGCGCTGCTGACGGCGCCTAATAGAAAACTGGCGTAGTTATAGCCGACGTTGCCGCCCTGCAGCGTGGTTCCCTGCAGCGAAGGCAGGCCCGTCTGGGCGGCGGCGAAATTGTAAGTGCCCGCGACGCCGGCCGTGCCTTTATTAGTGAAGTTTTCGAACTTCCACTCGCCCCCGGTTTTGTAAGAGTGGTTTCCGCGCACCACGGTGAGGCTCGCCGTGGCCAGCGGCTTGTCCTGGATGTAAGTGGTGCGGTTGGTCGGCCCGAAGTCAAGGTTCATACCCCCTTGCCCACCGCCCAGCGCGGTGAAGCGCGGGAAACCCGAGCCGAAGGCGCCGGGCAGGCCCAGGCCGGCCACCGAATCATAGGCCAGAATGTTCGCGGGCGAACTATCAGGATTGAAGTAGCGTTGATAGCCCACGCCGGCATGGAACAGAATCGTCGGGCTGAGCGTGTGGTCGTAGTTGATGCGCGTGGTGTGGGAGCGGATGATCTGGTCGCGCCGGGCGGAGATCGGGTCCGGCAGGCCGTCCTGGCCATTGTCTTTGTCAGTGCGCTGCAGCGAGTAATAGACTGAGAATTTTGCGCGCTCGTTCAGATTGTGATCGAACTTAATGGACGGGATATCTTGTATCTTCCGATAAGGCGCGGTGCGCCGGAAGTTATTGATGAGGTCTCCGTTAATCGGCGAGGGAAAGAGGCTCTGAATCTTGAGTGCGACGGGGTCCAGCATGGAGCGCGGCATAACGTTGTTCGGAAAGGGATCCCGCACCGCGAACCCATTCTGATTGCGCGTGGTGGCGGGGTTGTAGATGACGTTCTCGATCACGGCGGTGCCCAGGGGATCGGTACCGATCCGCCGGCCTGTGAGGGCTGCGGAGAAGTCGCCGTTGCGATAGGCTTCGGTGGGGACGGTGGCCAGACCGATGAAGTTCGTCGAAACGTCGCGATACATTTCGTAGTTAAAGAAGAAAAACGTCCGGTTCCGGCCATTGTAGAGCTTGGGGATGATCACCGGCCCACCGAAATTCGCCCCCAAGTTGTGGCGACGCAACTGCGGCCGCGCATTTTTCGTGGTGCCGCTGCCCGTAAACGGGCGTGCCGCGTAGAGTTTCTCGTGCGCGAAGTAGTCGTAGAACGTGCCGTGATATTGGTTAGTGCCGGAGCGGGCGGTGAAATTGAACAGACCGCCGCCGGCTTGGCCGAATTCGGCCGAGTAGTTTGAGGTCTGGAGCGTGAACTCTTCGAGCGCCTCCACCGAGGGTTGCGACTCGTCGGAGACCCGGGCGTCGAGACCGCTGGTGGAGTCCTGCCCTTCGAACACGATTTTGAAGGTGCCGGAGGGAGCGCCATTCACTCGAATGGTGTTCCAACCGCTGATGCTCGCGCCGGGAGACAACTGTACAAAGCTGAGCGGATTCCGCACCGCACCCGCGCCGATAGCGAAGTTCAGCGGGAGCGCATTGAGTTGCTCGCGGCCCACCGTCATCGCCTGAGCCGCGCTTTCGGTGCGCAACTGCGGCGCGTCACCAGACACCGTGACGGACTCCGTGGTCGCGCCCACCTGCAGGGCGACATCCACGCGGGCCGTCTGGGCCACTTGCACGCGAATGCCCTGCTGCTCATAACGCCGGAAGCCATTCACCTCCACTACGAGGTTGTAGAGGCCGGCCGGTACGGAGGCCAGGGTATAGTTTCCCGTGCCCGTGGTCTGCGCGCGTAACTCCGCACCATTGGCGGGGTTTACCGCCTTCACCAGAGCGGCGGGAATGAGCGACCCTGAGCCATCGGTAACCGTGCCGGTGATCGTCCCGCGATCACTCTGGCACAGAGCCGTCCCCACGAATACCGACCAGAAAACAAGACCACGAAAGTACTGCATGTTTGACACTCCCATTTCCCGCGACTCCGGTGAGTTTATCACGCTAGCCAGCCGCCTCGTCCGCCAAGACCGCGCATTCAGGCCGTGCACTAACTAAGACGGGATGTCCTGCAGCCCTACCCTGTTGGCGGCCATCGGCTTCTGCCACCTGCTTTATGACCTGCACCGGTCTGTATAGGCCAACCTTTGGTGTCGGGCAAGCGAACCCCTAATTGGTGCGGCCAGGTGGGGCCCAGTTGGTGCCAGGCATGATTGGGGGTGAGAGCGTGTTATCCAAGGACGCTATTCCACTTAACGAGTAAGCGCACACTGGGGAAGAAGGTTGCGGCACCTGGAGATCAGAGAGATAGAATTCGCGCCGCTTCCCATTTAGAATGGCCTTAGGCGGTAAGGGTGCGTCCGTTTCATTGCGAGACGAACGACCTGAAACCGGCTCTCCTGGAGGCTAAGATGGCACCCGGCGCATCTCCACGTTTACCAGAGGAATCCTTTTCTGAGGACATCGGCCAAGTCGTCCAAACACTATCGGCCACACCCCATCGAATTCGTTCTTACTCGATGGTGGCAGGAGGAGCCAGAGTGGCGAAATGGGGGGTATTTCGGATCTTGAGTTACGCCGGCCCGCCTTGACGGCGACGCGTCCGGTGGGGGCAGTGGGTGGCCAGTGATCGGGTGGCCAGTGCCACCGCCGTGGCGGCCCGTGACTCAGGTGAACTGGCATCAGGCGACGGCCTACGCGGCGTGCGTGAAAGGCGTACGGCTGCCGACGGACGCCGAATGGGAGCGCGTGGCCTCTGGCGGCGGCGAGCGCACCTATCCCCGGGGCGAGGCTAAGCCGACCGAGAAGCTCGCCAACTTCAACATGAACATGGGCCGGCCGACGGAGGTGGGTCTGTTCCCGGAAGGCCATACGCCGGAAGGCGAGGCCGACTTGGCGGGAAATGTGTGGGATTGGACCGACGAGAACACCGTGCGGGGCGGTAGCTTCATCCATGCTGCCGTCCTCCTTCGCGCGGCGTATC
>JAYVRS010000446.1:0-1908 GCA_043776185.1 Bryobacteraceae bacterium
TCTGTTGAGTCCACGGGGCTTTTGCGCCGGCGTGGTGCGAGCCATTGACGTGGTGAAGATCGCCTTAGGGTTGTACGGCGCTCCGATCTACGTGCGCAAGGAGATTGTCCACAATCGCCACGTGGTGGAGGAGTTGCGAAGCGTAGGCGCGCTATTCGTCGACGAGTTGGACGAGGTTCCGTCTGGCGCGCGAGTCATTTTTTCGGCGCACGGCGTCTCCCCGGCGGTTCGCGAGGCGGCCACGGCGCGCGGCCTGCTGGTGATTGACGCTACCTGCCCGCTAGTCACCAAAGTCCATTTAGAGGCGATCAAGTTTGCTCGCCAAGGCTACACCATCGTCCTGATCGGCCACCAGGGACACGAAGAGGTGGAAGGAACCATGGGCGAGGCACCCATGAATATGGTGTTGGTGGAAACCGTAGAGGACGTCGACCGTTTGGAAATCGCCGACCCCACGAAAGTCGCACACCTGACGCAGACGACGCTGAGTCTGGATGAGACTTCCCACGTCGTTGAGCGATTGAAGCAGCGATTCCCCTTGATTGTGGGCCCCAAAACGCAGGATATTTGCTACGCTACGGAGAACCGTCAGGTAGCCGTGAAAGCGATTGCGCCGGTGTGCGATCTTTTGCTGGTGGTGGGGTCACGAAATAGTTCAAACTCGCGGCGGTTGGTGGAAGTTTGTGAGAAATCAGGAGTTCCGGCGTTTCTGATCGATGACTTTTCCGAGTTGCGGGCGGAGTGGATGCCGGGGGTGAAGTCAGTGGCAATTACGGCAGGGGCTTCGGCACCGGAGACCTTGGTGCAGCAACTGATTGAAGGTTTGCAGCAGCATTATGGGTTTGGCACGGTGGAAAACGTGGAGATCAAAGAAGAAGATGTTCGGTTCAATCTGCCGCAGGAACTGGCGGCTTCGGCGGCGCGGCTCACGCAGATTACCTTGCCTTCGTTGCCAATTGCCCAGCTTTAGGAATCTATGGGGATGATCCGGTCGTACAGGTAAAGAGTCAGATGAGCCCGAGTCTTCAAATCAGCGACACGTTGCTAGCTACCGCCCATGAGGCGGCACGGAGGTCCGTCGCCGCTTTTGCGCGTCGGCAGCATTCCGATGGCTATTGGTGGGGCGACTTGACGGGTGGCGATGCGACGCTCGAAGCTGACTATCTCCTGTTGCAGCTGTGGTTGCATTCGCCCACCGACGAAACCTGGCAACCACCTGACTCGTCGCGCGCCCAGAGCGCAGTCCGCACCATTCTTTCGCACCAAGTAGCCGACGGTGGCTTTAGCGCCTATCCCCAAGGGCCAGCGGACGTCAGTGCTTCGGTGAAGGCTTATTGCGCGCTCAAGCTGGCGGGCCGCATTCCCGGCGTAGTGCTCAATGAGGCGGCTCTGACGCGCTGCCGACACAGTATTTTGGCGATGGGCGGCATGCAAGCCGCCAATAGCTACGTCAAAATTAATCTCTCGCTCTTCGGCCTCTATCCGCGCGAGTATGCGCCCAGCATTCCGCCCGAACTGATGCTATCGGGCAACATGATCTACGAGATGTCCAGTTGGACGCGGGCCATCGTGATTCCGCTGTCAGTGTTGCATGCGGCGAATCCGCAAAAGCCAGTGCCGGCCGGCTTTAATCTGGACGAATTGATGAAGCTTGGCGTGCCGCTCGAGTTCAAGACGGGGGCGAACTTCTTCAGTTGGAAGAACTGGTTTTTCCTTTGCGACGACTTCGTCAAGTTCTGGGATCGCTACCACATTCGGGCCATTCGGCAGCGTGCAATCGATATGGCGCGCGATTGGGTATTGGCCCGGCTGGTGAAGTCCGATGGGCTGGCGGCGATCTATCCGCCGATGATGTACTCCATCATGATGCTCGACCAGCTGGGTTACGCCCCTGATCATCCGTCGCGC
>JAYVRS010000447.1:0-1907 GCA_043776185.1 Bryobacteraceae bacterium
ACCTGGATCCGGTGCGGAACACACCGAGGAACAACGTCCTGCTGTGCGGCGTCCTGTGCGCCATCGGAGCACTCTCCCTGAGCTATCAAACGGGCGCAGAACTACTGAACTTCGGAGCGTTTATCGCCTTTATGGGCGTGAACCTCGCGGCCATTGCCCACTACTATTGGCGCGGCACCTCGCGGGGATGGAGCAGCGTGGCCATGAACCTGCTGCCGCCCCTGCTTGGTTTTGTGGTCTGCCTGTACATCTGGTGGAGTCTGCGTCCGGGGGCCAAACTTGCTGGCACCTCCTGGTTGCTGGCCGGCCTAATCTACCTCCTCTGGAAAACCCGTTGCTTTCGCCGCCGCCTGACTGCCGTTTGAGCCGTAACAAAGCCGACGGGCTCCACTTACTTCCCATTCAAAACCGGCGTGAGATTGCCCAACTCCTCGAGGCGGGTGGAGATGCGGGTCAAGCCGTTCGCGAAAGCTCAGCACATGGTCGTCAGCGATCCGGAGATCCTTGGGGGGTACCCCAGTTTTCCGCCGAACCCGCATTCCGGTCGGCCTCGTGGCGGCGATGTTCGCAAACGGCTCTGGTGGAAGAGGTCCTCGCAGAGTATCCGGCTCTCGACCTGGAGAGGATCGCCTTAGCCTCGCTCTATTTGAGTGCTTTCCCTCAGCCACCGTTGTCAAAAAGCGGAAGCGGCGTAGAGTGAGTTGGGACAGAGTCGCTACTTTCAACGGAAAGTCGGACATCCCCCAGGCATGGCATAAACCCAACGCGGTAAAGCGAACCTTACTTCGGGACTCACTGCACTGGTGGTGTGGAGTCCGAGTTAGGTAGGTTGCCCAAGCCGCCCAGAAAAACGGCGATCCCCTCCTCAATGAGCGCCAATTCTTCGGGCGGCAGATTGCCAAAGACGCGCCGTACTCGTCGCTTGTTGATCGACCGTAGGTGGTCAATCAAAGCGTAGGAGACCTTGGCGAGGCCGCTGGCTCCGGGCGTCAGCGCCGGATAGAGCAAACCCTGGCCGGGCGTTACCGTTACCGGTACCACCCAGATAAGCGGAAAACGCTGATCTTGAATCACGTCCGGATCACTGACGACAATGCAGGGAAGGAGGCCCTGTTGTTCGCGACCGATCGTCGGGTTGAGCTCGACGGCTGTCAGTGTACCGCGACCGACGATCATTCCTTCCCCTCCCGCCACCCTTGATCTGGACGATGTGCGAAAGATCGTGCGCCGTCCACATCGCCAGCAGTTGCCGCAGCGTCACTTCGCCCAGCGCCGGATGGGCCCCCCACAAGTCCAACTGCGCCGGTCGCAGATCGAGCTCGCGTATGCGCTCGAGATTCGCGTGCCGCAACCCGCGGAACTCATCCAGCAGCCCGGGCAGCAACCCGCTCGATGGCGATTCACGATCAAACGGATCGAACGGCCGCCGCCGGCCATGCCGCAGGATGATCTCCACCCGCGGCACCCAGTCTGCCCGTTCGCCGTGGATCAAATGGCCCACCACCACGTAGGGGCTCCATGTCCCCTCGCCCTCAGTCGCCATCGTCCAGGCCTCAGGCAAATCGCGCAACATCGCGTCCAGCACCGCCGGAGTCCGCGTCAGGACGGCCAAGCATTCTTCGAGAAACGCCATGAGCCCCTAGCCACCGCTAGTCCCCGGCGTCAGCCTGTGGCAACAGGTAGGTGCCCCAGCGGCGATAGGTCTCGGCCACTGCCGCTGAATTCAGGATGTCGCCGTGGATTGGATAGCTGACGGCTTGGGTCTTCGTCTGATGGATGCGTCCACCGAAGGCTTCCGGACGCAGACGGCGATGGACGAGCCATTTCTGCGCCCAGGCCGCTTTGAGGGAGGCGGTAGTGACACGCCCCAGCCAGTCGACCGCTTGAGCTAGGCCGAACGTTACGAA
>JAYVRS010000448.1:0-1904 GCA_043776185.1 Bryobacteraceae bacterium
CGATCCGTCATTTCGACGAACGCAAAACCGCGGGATTGGCCCGTGTCACGATCCGTTACGATATTTACGCGCTCGACGGCGCCAAAGTTAGAGAATGCAGCGAACAGTTCGTCCTGAGAGGTCTGAAAGCTGAGATTACCGACAAAGATGTTGGTCATTAAGATCCGGTCCTGATTAAATTAGTCTCTGTCAGACTGCACTGAAAGGTAAGGTCGCTCGAGGTTTCCAAGAGAATCATACGGTAGTGACGGCCAGAAGGCACACGTGATGAACGAGTAGCGGTCAAAGACAATTCAATAATAGCAGGTTCTGTCCAGCCCAGGACCCTACCAAAGTTATAGGGCGGTTTGCAAGTGGTATTCACCCGTCTTGAGTACTACTTCGCCCGTCGCCCTAATTATAAAGCCACGCCGGGAAACGGCTGCGAATCCCGGCCACCTTGCGGCCCAGCACATACAGCCCATCGCCCCGCAGATCCTCCGGCATACCGAACTGCCGCAACATCGCCGCCACCCAAGCCAGCTCCGGTTTCGGCTCCTGCCGGAAAGGGCCCGTCTCCAGCTTCAGCACTTCAAAACCCGCATCGTGCAATAACAGATAGCCCTCTTTGGCCGTATACTCCCGGGCGTGTCGCGCGTCGCCATCCACCGGCGGTTTCAGATACGCCGGAAAAAAGCCCGGATGATACCCGTGCAGGATCGCCGAAATCGCCCGCAGGCTAGCGATGTTCGGCGTCGTGAGCAGAAAATGACCGCCCGGCTTCAAAATGCGATTCACTTCGGCCAGTAAATGCATCGGGTCTTCCTTCAAATGCTCAATCAATTCGCCGCAAAGCACCGTATCGAAGTGGCCATCAGGATAGGGATAGAGGTCATGTTCGGCATCGAAGAGGTCGATTTCGCAGGTGAAGTGTTCGCCGCTGGACGAAGTCACCTCGCGCGAATCCGTCTGGCCCGCCTGGCCAAAGTAACAGCCGCGGACCTCGCCATAACCCAGCTTGAAATGCAGCGCCGGCGTAATTTGCATATACGCGCCCATCTCCAAAATCCGTTGCGAAGCGTCGCCAGGCGGCGTCAGTTCCAGAGTCTTTTGAAAGCGCGCCGCGTGATGGTCCAGATAGCCGTGGGCCGAAGGGTCAGCCACCCAAGCGGCGACGTCCGCCGGTTCCACCCTCACGGGCTCCATGGGCACCGGCTCTTGCCGCGTTGCGGTTAATAAGGGACGACCCTCATGCACCGCCGTCAGAAACTCGACATAGCGCTCGGCCACGATCGGCCAACTGCACTCGCGCGCCACCCAGCTAGCAGCCCGCTCGCCCATGGCCCGCGCCAAGTCCGGCCTGGCCACCAGCAGATTCAGATACTCAAAGATCAGGTCCTCTTCCGACGGCCCCACGGGCACTTTCAGGCAAACCTCATTCGGAAACTCGCGAAACGAACCTAAATCGGAAACCAGGACGGCGCGGCCCAGGCCCAGCGCGCGCAACAAAGTCCCCGAGCTTTCGCCCACCGTCGGGAACCGCAGATTCAAGATCACGTCGCAAGCGGCCATCAAATTGGTAAAGTCCTCAATCGGCGTAAAGCCCAGCACGCGCACGGCGTGCCGCAGCTCCAGCGTGCCGAGCAGATGGTCCAGCTGCAGTTCGGGATGAGGCTCCCCCACCAGGATCATGCGCGCGTCGGGCGAAAGGCGCAGTAACCGGCGAAAGGCTCGCAGGCTTTCCGCGATGCGTTTATAAGGCTTCAAGAAGCCAAAAATACCCACCAGCGGCGTCCGCGCGCCCAGCCCCAGCTTCTCTCGCGCACCTAGACGGTCGGCATCCAGCGGAATCCAGGCCCCATGCGGAATGACGGCCGTGGGACCCGTAAAGCCTGCTCGCTCCAAATCCGCCGCCACGAACTGCG
>JAYVRS010000449.1:0-1902 GCA_043776185.1 Bryobacteraceae bacterium
CGCGGTTGCCGCCCAAAGCGTGCAAAGTGACGTGGGGCGTGATACTCTACCGGACATGACCAAGAGTTCCCGTATTCTAATCGCTACCACTTTCCTCGCAGCCTTTACCGTGTTTGCCGTTACCGAAGCTGAGCTGGGCACGGCCATGAAGGCCACGCAAAAATCCATGGGCGTTTTAAAGACCGGCAAGGTCGGGCCTGATGCTGAAGCGGCGGCCATGACGATCCAAAAGAGCATGATAGCGGGTGCCGCGTTTTTCGCCGAGCACAAGATGAAGGAAGCTGAAGATTGGTCGATGGCCTCTGCCAAGAGCGCCGGCGAACTGGCGGTCGCCGCCAAGGCGAACGACGAAGCCGCCGCCACGGCCGCTTTCCGCGGTGTCGCCACCAGCTGCAAGACCTGCCACACGGCCTATCGTGAGCAGTTAGCTGAAGGCGGCTATAAAGTGAAGATGTCCCACTAAGGCGCTTCTCTCGTTTCGAAAAAAGCCCCGCCTCCCTTTCGAGGGCTGGCGGGGCTTTTCCATTTTGCGTTAACTTTGGACATGTTTTATCGTTGCGCCATTGCTCTGTTCGCCGCCACCGCCCATGCGCAGCAGCCAGCAGCTTTCGCCGTGGTGGGTGACTGGGGGGTTCGAGTGACCTTGGCGGACGTCGCCAGTAAGACCGTGCGAGTGACGCGGCCCGCGATGATCGACGTAACTGCCGAAAGGTACAGCGCGGTGCCGCTGTTCCGTCCCAAGGTGGGCGGCTGGTTGAAAGGCGTTCAGTTGAATGGCGTAAAGGCGCAGGAGACTACCAATCCGCGTTTGCTCGATCCCGAGAGTTTCACTTTGCGCGCGGGGCCCGAGGCGGATGCGCCGCTGTTTGTGCGAGGGGTTGACTACGAAGTGGATCTGGAATGGGGGACTTTCGGCCGCTTAACAGAGGGCCACATCGCGGCGGATGCGGCCATGTTCGCCAGCTATCGTCACGCCCAACTGCGGCTGGACGCCATCGTGCTAATGCCCGATGGCCAGATCCAATTGCGGTCCGGCGAGCCGCGCGCGGCGGCCCCCGCTGTTCCCCCCTTGCATCCGGGCGAGCGCCATTTGGGCAACATCTATCTGCCGGGATTCATTACTAAGCTGGAGCCTGACCATCTGTTTCCTGTGCTGGAGCCGGCCTATCCCGAGCCGCCTATTCCTCGAAGTGACACCGTGGCGCGGCTGGTTCGTCGTCTCAACGAAGGCCACACGCTACGTATCCTGGCTTGGGGCGATAGCGTCACCGATGGCGCTTATCTGGCGCAGGCCGAACGCTGGCAATACCAGTTCGTCACCCGCTTGCGAGCTCAGTTTCCGAAAGCCAAAATCGAACTGACGACCCAGGGCTGGGGCGGGCGCAATACCGGTAGTTATCTGGCCGAGCCTCCCGGCAGCGCGCACAACTATCGCGAAACCGTACTCGGCGCGAAGCCGGATTTAGTGATTTCGGAATTCGTCAACGATGCCAGTCTGAAGCCCGCCCAGGTGGAGGAGCGCTACGCGCGGCTGTTGGCGGATTTCCAGGCCATCGGCGCAGAATGGATTATCTTGACGCCCCACTATGTGCGCCCCGACTGGATGGGCCTCACTCGCGAGCACGAGATCGACGACGACCCGCGGCCCTATGTGGCGGGCCTGCGCCAGTTCGCCGCCACGCACGACGTGGCGTTGGCCGACGCCTCGCTACGCTACGGCCGTCTTTGGCGACAGGGCGTTCCCTACAATGCGCTCATGGTGAACGCGATCAACCATCCGGACGCGCGAGGGATGCGCATTTTCGCCGACGCGCTGATGGCACTCTTTCGTTAGTTCTTGCGCTTCGATCGTAACTCGCGAAATGCGGCGATCTCCCGGTCCGCTTCGGCGATGCGACCGGA
>JAYVRS010000450.1:0-6091 GCA_043776185.1 Bryobacteraceae bacterium
AAGGTTCCATTTCTGCGGTTGCGGTAGAGGAGGTTGCGGTCCACTCCGGCCACGAAGAGATCGGTGAAGCCATCGTTATCGAAGTCGCCCGCGGCAACCCCCATCGCATAGCCCTCTCCCCGAACGCCGGCGGCGATCGTGACATCGGCAAAATGGCCTCCGCCTTCGTTCCGATAGAGGCGGTTGTAGTAGGACGGGTCGGATTTCTCGAGCGCGGGCTGAGGCGCTCCGTTCGCGAAGTAGAGATCGGGCCGGCCGTCGTTGTCATAGTCGAACACGGCCACCCCACCCACCATCGTTTCGATCTGGTGCCTTTGCGGCGTAGCCGCGTTCCGAAGCACGAAGTCAACGCCCCCCTGCCGGGCGATGTCTTCGAAGGTAATGGGGTCCGGCCGGGCGGGTGCGGCGGCCACGGCAGTGAAGGCGATGACCGCCGCGGCGGCCGCGCCCATCGCCAACACGAACCGGAGGTGGATCGCCATCGGCACTCGGGAGAATCGTAGCACCCCGCGGAAATCGAATTCAAGGGAAAGGCCGGCGGGCACGCTGGTGGCGGCGAGATGAGCCCAGGCGGCGTTGCTCAGGAAATCTGGACTCTACCCAGCTGGTATAACAGCGCCTCTGCAGGGGCATCACACGAAAGCGGATCGAGGGCGTACCGTGGCCATTCACCAATTCCGCGCGAAGCGCATAGTCTGCTGACTAAAATCGGCCGGGATACCGAATGGACAATACTGTAGCGAACCCCGAAAATGAGAATAAGAATAATGGGCGCGAAAATAAACTGTCTGAAATCCCAGCACCCCTACCGTTTGGCAGGAGTTGTAGTCGACCGACCCGTGTCCTAATGTAGCCTCGACTTAGGGTTCTCGATGAGGGTGAGAAGGATTTCCTCATCATCTTCTTGCTGCATGTCATTATCCCCAGTCGGATTTGTCGTACGGGAGGCGGTGAACCCCTTTTGTGCGGCTATATCCCCGATGCTCGTCTTGATGCGGTTCGCCAAGGCCGGAAAATCACTACGAATCATAGTGTAGGGCGGTGCCTTTTGAGAACCCGTTTTCCAACGAGGACCAAAATGATAGACAGCCGCGTACATCGTGTAGGATTTCACCGGATCTACATTCCGGGCAAGTAATCCGTAAAGAAAGGTGCGATGAACCTCGACCCAGGGGGCTTTCCTTTGAACACAACCACAATCGTGAATCACAGCAGCATCGCGGTAATCGCCGTCAAAAGGTCCGCCGATGAACGACCATGCCCATTGGGGAATGCTTGCACCATCGCTGATCATGCCCTCTGGCGCAGTCCAACGTTTGTCATAACGATCCACGAAACTGAAAGGCCGAAGCAACTTTATCTGCCCGCCGGAGATGAGTTCCACCTCTAACTTGCCCTCAAATCGTCCGTAAACGACCGGTGGAGAGGGTTTTTTTACTGCACGTTGTTTCTGAGCTAGCGTTGTTTTCACCAGAGCCAGGAGTGTCGTCATCATTGCGGCGCGTCGGGTCATGATCTAAAGACTCCATTTACATCTGTAGTCTACAGCACGCCGCGTCCTCGATTGAATGGGAAATGGGGCCATCCACAAGCATGCACGGGAAAACAGGACCATCCACACGAGGTGCACCGCTTCCAATAAATTCTTTTAAATCAGCCGCTGGCCAACTTCGTTCTGCGCATAACCGTCCGCGAAGCGCATTTTCCCGCAAAATCCATACGAGCGCCCACCGCCCAAGTTCGGGTAGAGGGATCATCAGCGACGATCACCATACTGATTTCCTCGAAGCAATTCAAAATTCGCTGCGGTCGCACTATGCGCTGCCTTCTTCCCCGCTCCGACCGCCAACCCGTTACCCAATGCCCAACTGGTGTCCTTGAAGGCGATGCCTATAAGTTGTCGAAGGCCTCTGCGGGGGCACCAACACGCGAACCGGATCGAGGGTAGCGCAGAGTTCCCAGACTAAGGTCGGCCGGGTTACCGGAATGGACAATACTATCGGGCAATCGGTAGCACTTTGGAGTACAATCAGCCCAGTTAATTGTCGGAAGGATTCTGCAAATGCACACCTTGTTACTTCGGGCTTTAGTTTTAGTCCAGCTAGCGGTGGCGCTAGCGTCCGGTTGTTGGGCACAGTCCAGCAACAGCACGGTACGCGGCGTGGTACGCGACCAGTCGGGCGCGGTGGTGCCGGGTGCCACGATTACGCTGACCAATGCAAACACCAATGCCGCGCGCACGTTGACGACCAACGCCGCGGGTATTTACGTCGCACCGGGCGTGGTACCAGGGCCCTATCGGCTGGTGGCGGAAGCCCCCGGGCTGCAACGGTTCGAGGGCAAGCTTTCGGTGCAGGTCCAGCAGGATGTGACGGTCGATCCGGTGCTGCTGGTCGGCCAGAACGTCTCGGAGATTGTGGTCAAGGACGTCACGCCCCTACTGCGGACCGACAGCCCGAGCATCGGCCACGTGCTCGAGCGGCAGCGCATCGAACAACTCCCGATCAACGGGAGGGCCATCACCAGCCTGATGTATGCCACGGTACCGGGCGTCGAGTCCACCGGCAACGCCGGCCTGCGCGCCTACGGCATGCGGATGGGCACGATGGCGTTTGTGTTTGACGGCACCCAGCACAATGAATCCTGGGAAGGATGGTCGCAACAGCGGCCACCGGGGCTCGATGCCATTGAAGAGTTCAAAGTCGAGATCAACAACGCCTCAGCGAAGTTCACGCGCCCGGCCACGCTGGTGGTGTCGAGCCGCAGCGGAACCAATTCATTTCACGGCGCGCTGTTCGAAACCAACCGCAACAATGCCATCGGAAAAGCACGCCAGCGGCAGGACACTTACACCAAGGCGCCCTTCCTCAACCGGAACGAATTCGGCGCATCGGCGGGCGGCCCGGTGTACATTCCCCGCGTTTACGACGGTCGCAACCGCACGTTCTGGTTCTCCTCCTGGGAAGCCAGCCGCACCATCAGCCCCAGCACCTTCCAGTGGCGCGTGCCCACCCAGGCCATGCGCGACGGCGACTTCCGTGGTCTGGTGGATGCCCAAGGCCGCCAGTTCAAGATCTACGACCCGTGGACCACGGACCCCGTCAGTTGGCAGCGTCAGCAGGTCGCCTTCAACAACGTCCCCAACACCATCGACCCGAAACGCATCAGCCCGCTGGCCAAGGCACTATTGGCGGTGACGCCCCTGCCGACGCTGCCGGAAGTCAATCCGCTCATCGACATCAACTGGTCTGGCCCGTCTCCCAACTGGACGCGGAATTGGACCAGCAGCACGCGCATCGATCATCGTTTTTCCAGCAAGGACAATGTTTTCGTGAGGTATACGCAGAGCGCCGCCAGCCAGTTGTATCAATACGCCGGTCAGATCATGCTGGATCAGTTGGCCGGCGCCACCTTACGCTCCGCGCCGAACAAGGCGATTTCCGGCACCTGGGTGCATACCTTCTCCCCGACACTGATCAGTGAGACGTTGATCAGCGTCACCCGCGACAACCAGCTGCGCGGTAACGGCGACGGCAAGACCGACTACTCCGCCGCCTTGGGTCTGCCCAATCCCTTCAAATCGGTCACCTATCCACAGTTGACGGGTACCGGACTGTCCGGTTATGGCTACTATCGCGACAACATCTTCGATTCGCCCTCCTGGTACATCCAGTTGCAGGAGAACGCCACCAAGATCGCGGGCAAGCACGAATTCCAGTTCGGCTTTCACTACCGCCGCGACTCCCTGGATATGAACAATTTCCCGCCCACGGTCGACCACAACTGGAGCACCCAGGCGACGTCGCTGTACGACAGTACTTCCACCCCCGTCAACCCGCTGGCCGCTCCGTTCAGCGGCAACGACCTCGCTAACATGTACCTCGGAGTGATGAACTACGCCAGCGCCTACGGACGCAACTACATGTACATCGCCGCCAAGGAATACTCCCCGTACTTCCAAGACAACTGGAAGGTGACGCCGCGCCTCACTTTGAACCTCGGTCTCCGCTACGAGTTCCGCCCGCCGGTGATGGAGGCAAATAAGGCGTTCTTCGGTTTCTCGATGGAGAAGAAAGCGTACGTGCTCGGGAACGATCTTGAGGCCATGTACAAGAGCGGCGCGCTCCTGCCTCAGGTGGTAAATCAGATCACGGCGCAAGGCGGCAAAGTCATCACGTGGAAAGAGGCCGGGATGCCGCAATCGCTGGTAAATACCAACCGGAATAACTTTGGCCCCCGGCTCGGTTTCGCCTACCGAGGCGGCGCTGGCAAGAGTGCGTTTGTCATGCGCGGCGGCTATCGAATCTCCACGTACCCGGTTCCCTACCGCTCCTGGGGCGGCTCGCAGGGGGGCACTCCTTCGCGGGCCACTTTTTCCAACAGCCTCACCAACACGGCCCAGTCCCCCGACGGGCTGCCAAGCTATGGTCTGCGTTCCGTGCCACGCTTGGTGGCTGGCTCCAACAGCGCCGGCGCTATTGACGTCAACGACACCCGCACTCTCCCCCGCGGATTCGCCTCGAGCAACTTCCGCTCCCTCAACCAGCCCGATGGCCGGGTGCAGGACTGGAACCTGACGATCGAAAAAGAAGTGATGCCGAGCACCGTGGCGCGCATTTCCTACATCGGAAACTATAGCGGGAACCAGGAGGTGTGGGTGCGCCACAATGAGGCGACTCCCGCCTACATTTGGTACGCGACGAAACTCGAACCTCTGCCCACCGGCGAGTTCTCCAGCGTGGCTACCCGGCCCTTCGAAAACACCGTCTACGCCAGCCTCAACGAAATGACGGCGAAAGGCCGGTCGAGGTTCAACGGCATGCAGTTTGAGCTCGAACGCCGCTTCGACAAGGGTTTCGCCTACCAACTCTTCTACCTGGTGGGCAACACGATGCTGCTGGGCGGCCAGGAAGGCAACGATTTCGTCGGCAGCCTGAATACCTACCTGCCAGGAGCGGTACCGGCGGATATTGACCAGCGCCTTCGCTTCATGCAGTACCGGCGCGACTCCGAAATACCCAAGCACCGGGTGCGCTGGAACTTCGTCGCCGACCTTCCCTTCGGCAAAGGGAAACGGTTTGCCGGCAATGCCCACGGCATCACCGACAAGATGATCAGCGGCTGGCAGTTAGCGGGCATTGGGAACCTGCGGACCAACTTCTTCACTCTTCCCACCAACGTCTATCCGACAAACAGCAGTTCCATCGAAACGTACGGCTACCAATACCCCATTGAGGATTGCCGCAGTGGAAGATGCAATCCCGGGTATCTCTGGTGGAACGGCTACATCCCGGCCAACCAGATCAACAGCTATGACAAAAACGGCAAGCCGAACGGCGTGATGGGCGTTCCGGACAGCTATAAACCCGCCGCCACGCCTTTGATTCCCACCGGCACGACAGCGCTTCCACCCAATGCTCCGGCAGGGACCAACGTTCAGCAGTTCTGGGACAGCAACACGGTGTGGATCCCGTTGAAGAACGGTACCGTGCAGCGCACGACGTTCGACAACGGCCTGCACCCCTGGCGCAACCAGTACCTGCCGGGTGTGAAGCAGTGGGGCCTGGACGCCTCGCTGTTCAAATTCGTTAACCTTACGGAAAGGCTCGTCTTGCGCATCAACATCGACATCTTCAACGTGTTCAACCACCCGAACAACCCCAACTCCATCGGTGGCGACGGAGTGCTGAGCACGCGAAACTCGGGCAGTGGAGCGCGTACCACGCAACTTACAGCGCGGCTACAATGGTGATGGGGGCCGAAACGGCGCTGCGCAAAGGACTCTTTTCCATGTTCCGTCTGATCCCGCTGTCCCTCATCCTCGCGCTGTGCCTCGCGCCCGCCCTCGTCGAAGGCCAGGAGGTGAAGGCGACGTATGCGCCAACCGATGAGAACTTCCCCAACCCTGAGCGGGGATTCTACTACCAGACGGCCTATAACCCGCGACCGGGCCAGACGCCGCCCGGCCTCAGCGCCGGCTCGCTACGGAAATAGCGCGACTCCGGAATTAGCCTGGTGCGGATGTACTACGTCATCTCCGAGTTTCGCGAGGCGCCTTTGTCGGCGGCGATGCTCGCCCGGCTCGCAGGCG
>JAYVRS010000451.1:0-6090 GCA_043776185.1 Bryobacteraceae bacterium
ACGAAATCCCTCCGCCCGGCTTCCACGCTTGGCTCGCGCTGGTCCAGCAAGCTCGACGCGAGCGTAACGTACGCATGGCGGCCCGTCTCCAAGCCCTGAACTTCGATGTCACCCTCGCGGCGGCGGAAGCCCTGGGCCGATCAATCACCGGACGCGTGCATTTCGCTCGACTATTGCGCGACCAGGGCTACGTGTCTTCGATTGACCAAGCCTTCGAGCTCTACCTTGGCGACCACGCCCCGGCCTTCGTCGCCATGGACGAGCCGCCGATAGCGGATGCCCTTCAGCGCGTGCGCGCGGCGGGCGGCGTCCCCGTCATCGCGCATCCCATTCGCGTAGGCCTTGCCGATTCGGCTACCGAGACTGCGGTCTTCGCTCGGCTCAAGGACCTCGGCTTGCTGGGCCTGGAGGTCTACCATTCTGACCACGATGCGGCAACGGCGGCTCGCTATCTCGCCATCGCCCGTCAACTGGGCTTGGCCATTACCGGGGGCTCCGACTATCACGGTGAAGCCAAACCGAACGTGCGGTTGGCGACCGGTCGACATCGGAACGTCCACGTGCCCTATGCCATTCTTACTGCTCTGCGTGCGTTAGGCCAGCCGCACCGGTCTGCCGTCAGCTAACTGCATCGCGGCCCCCGACGAGTCCTTCACCATGCCGAGCGCCACCACCTCGCCGAGCCGTTCGGAGTAAGCCGCCGACGTAACGAAGCCAACCTTGGCTTCACCCACCATCAACTCGCTCATCGCGACCGGTACAGTTTGCCCGGCCACCCGCAGCGCCCGCAAATGCCGATGCACCGCGCCGCGCGATCGCACGCGCTCCACAATCTCCTGCCCCAGATAGCAGCCCTTAGTGAAGCTCACCGACTCCATCCGCCCCGTCTCCTGAACCAGATGCGTATCGAGAATGTCGACCCCGCAACGCGGATAACCGTTTTCGAGGCGTACTAGCTCCAGCGCCTCCGCGTCAGCTTCAGGGAACCGCTCCAGTGATCTCCACAGGCCCTCAGCGTCGTCCGTATAGGCTCGCCAGCCTTGCAGGCTGATCGCCGAAATTGGAAACGCATCAGGCCACGCTTCAGCCAATGGGCCTTCCACGCCGATTGCCGAAAGCTGCAACGTCACATCTTCCAGCGTCACATCGTCGGCGATAATGAACTTGTCCAGATGTGCGAAAAGCAGGTCTTTGGCCGCGGGTTCCGTATCGAGCAACAACCACTCCGCCTGGCACACCACCCAAGCATCCGCCAATATTCGCCCCTGGGCGTTCAGAAAAAACGTGTGGCAGCATTCACCTGGTTTGAGAGCCTGCACCTGATTGGTGCTCATGGCGTGCAGCAAGCGCGCACGATCCTCGCCAGTCACGCGGATCAGGCCGCGTCCGGGCAGGCGTACCCGTGCCGCGCTCAAGCGAAGGGCTTCGTATCCAGTCATAAAAGTTAGATGCGGCGCGAGGCCAAATCTCTACTTCGTCTTTTCGTCTTTTTCGATTTTGCCGTCGCGAATGTAGATCACGCGGTGCGCGTGCATGGCAATGTCGTGCTCGTGGGTCACCAGGATGATGGTGTTGCCTTGTTGATGCAGCCGTTCAAAGAGCCCCATGATCTCGACGCCCGTCGCCGAATCCAGCGCGCCCGTCGGTTCATCGGCCAACAGAATCGAGGGGTTGTTCACCAGAGCCCGCGCAATGGCTACCCGTTGCCGCTGTCCACCGGATAGTTCGTTCGGCTTGTGGTGCATGCGCTGCCCCAAATCCACTTGACGCAAACGTTCCTGCGCCATCTGTTGCCGCTGCTCCGTGGGAATACCCGCGTAGATTAGCGGCAGTTCCACGTTGTGCAAAGCTGTCGCCCGGGCCAACAGGTTAAAGGTCTGGAAAACGAAGCCGATTTCCTTGTTCCGAATCCGCGCCAAGTCATCGTCGGACATAGCCGACGCCAAGTTACCGTTGATGTAGTATTGCCCCTCCGACGGGGAATCCAGGCATCCAATCAAGTTCATCAAAGTCGATTTCCCCGACCCCGACGGACCCATGATCGCCACGTACTCGCCCCGGTGGATCGTCATATCGACGCCCGAAACGGCGTTGATCGTCTGATCGCCCATCACGTACGTCTTCCAGAGGTTGTAGCTCTGAATCACAATCCCTTGCCGCTTCAGCTCTTCGCCGCGCGCCTGTAAATCCGTAATGTTTGCTGCCGTGGTTCCCATGAGTACTCTTACTAACTTACGTCTCGCTCTTAACGGGTGCCTTATTATCCACCTTCACCTTGGCCTGATTGCGCAACGTGCGGATCACTTTGTAGCTGCCCGTAATGATTTCTTCGCCATCCGCCACGCCGCCGAGTACTTCAATTTCGGTAGCGCCGGTGATGCCCGTCTTCACCTCGCGGAATTCGGCCACTTCGCCTTTCACGACGAAGATTCCCTGTAATTCCTTTTTCGACTCCTTGTCGGCTACCGGCGCCGGGCCGTCCTTCTCACCCTTCTTCTCCGGCGCCAGATCGCCCTTTTGGCGAACCGTCAGCGCTTGGATCGGAATAGTGATGGCGTTCTGACGAGTCGCTGTGGTTACACGTGCCGTGCAACTCAACCCCGGCCGCATGTCATCCGGCGGATTCTCGAGGGCGATCACCACCTTAAAATCCTTCGCTTCCTGGCTCGACACCGCGCTTTGCGAGGCCGCCAATCCGGACGATCGCAGGATGGCCGTATTCCCGATCTCGATCACCTTGCCCGTGAAAGTCTTGTTCGGCATGGCGTCAATGGTCACTTGGGCCTTCTGCCCCAGCGTCACATTGACAATGTCCGTCTCATCCACCTTCACTTCGGCCGTAATCACCGACATATCGGCGATGGTCATAATCAGGCTCGCCGAAGAATTCTGCACGCCGGGCACCACCGTTTCACCCACGCGGATCGGTAGG
Source organism: Bryobacteraceae bacterium (assembly GCA_043776185.1). Lineage (GTDB taxonomy): Bacteria > Acidobacteriota > Terriglobia > Bryobacterales > Bryobacteraceae > JALHNI01. Next base: position 2,933 of record JAYVRS010000451.1, read on the forward strand.
TTGGTCACCACGCCGTCCAGCGGCGCGATCGATTGCGTACGCGCCAGCACATCCGACGCCCGCCGCAAGTTCGCTTGCGCCAGCGTAATTCGCCGTTGGGTCGCCGACAGGGCGGCCATCGCCTGCCCGCGCTGCGCCCGAAACTGATTGATGCGTGCTTCCGCTTCGCGCACCGCCGCCGCCGCCGAGTCCACCCCGATGCGGCGTTGGTCAAACTCCTGGCGAGCCACCAGCTTCTCGTCCCACAATTTCGACGTCCGGTCAAAATCGATCTTCGCTCGCTCCAGCTCCGTCTTCGTCCGTTCCAGCGAAGCCTGCAGCGTCTTGATATTTTCGTCCGCCGACCGCACGCCGGCTTCCGACGCCGCCGAATCGGCTTCCGTGGAACTGACGTTGGCGCGCTGGGCCGCCACGTCGGCTTCGGGCTGCACGCTTTCGAGCCTCGCCAGCAACTGGCCCCGCCTCACCTTCTGCCCTTCCACCACCAGAATGTCGGTGATCCGCGAAGGCACATTGGCATTGGTGCCGATATTGACGTAGTTCCTCGGCTTAATCTCGCCTGAGGCGGTAACCACCTGGGCCAAATCCTGGCGCACCGACTTGCCGGTCTGTACCTTGATAATTGCGGCTTGGTTATAGCGGTAGCTCGCAAACGCGGCAATGCCCGCGCCCAGCAAAACGACCACTCCAATAATAATCTTCCATTTTCTCTTCACGAGATCTGAAACTCCTCAAAACTGGTTAGCTTTTGCGCTTTGCGCTCGATAGGTGATAACGCAAGTGACGGAGCGATAGTTCGCACAAACTATCGTAACACCGCCTTAGAAGTACGATTCAGCTCGCCGATTCTTCCAAAAGATTTCGTGCCTGTTCGAAAACCCTTCGCAACATCTCCGCCGTCAACCGGCCGGTCTGCGTGTTCTGCTGGCTGGGATGGTAGCTCGCAATCAGCCAACGTCCACCCATTTTTGACGCCACGCCATGCCCAAAGTTCCCGCCGCGCAACTCCTGCATCGATAAATAGTTATCGAAAGCCAGTCGTCCCAGCGCCACCACCACCTGCGGTTTTAGCATCGTCAGTTCCCGTTCCAAATAAGGCCGGCACTGCCGCACTTCCTCAGGCGTAGGTTTGTTATCGGGCGGCGCACATCGTGCCGACGCCGTGATGTAGCAATCCGTCAACCGCAGCCCGTCTTCCCGGCTCATGCTTTCGGCCTGCGACGCGAACCCCGTCTCGTGTAACGCCCGAAATAGAAACTCGCCCGAACGGTCACCCGTAAACATCCGCCCCGTCCGATTGGCCCCGTGCGCCCCCGGCGCCAAACCCAATATCAACAGCCGCGCTTGGGAATCGCCAAAACCCGGCACCGGGCGGCCCCAGTACTCCTGCTCCCGATACGCCCGACGCTTCACGCGCGCGACTTCGGTGCAATGCGCCCGCAAGCGCGGACATCGCTCGCAGGCTATTACTTCGGCGGCCAGCACTTCCAAACCCGTCATGGCTCAAGCGCTTGCTCGAAATCGGCCAGCAAGTCGCGCCAGTCCTCAATCCCAATGCTCAACCGAACTAACCCATCCGTGATCCCCGCCACACGCCACGCCTCTTGGCTAAAGCCCGAATGCGTCGTGCTCTTCGGATGACACACCAGCGTCTCCACGCCGCCCAACGACACGGCATTGCGCCCAATTTGCAGCTTTCGTAGAAACTCAAAGGCCGCCGGCTTGCCGCCCTTGAGCTCAATCGACACCATGCCGCCCGGAAAGTCGCATTGCGCGGCGTAGATACGTCGCTGTTCCGCGTCTTTAAACAGCGTCGGATAGTGAACTCGCTCGAGTGCCGGGTGACCGTTGAGCCCCTCGGCGATCCGCTGGGCATTCTTGCTCTGCCGATTCATCCGCAACTTCACCGTCGGCAAGCGGCTATCGAGAATCCAACACTCATCCGGCGGCAAAATGTTGCCAAACAGAATGCGATAGCCCCGCAACGGCTTCAGCAACGCCGGGTCCCGCGCCAACGTCACGCCACCGATTACGTCGCTAAACCCACCCAGATATTTGGTCGCCGAATAAAGTACTAAGTCCGCGCCCAGCGCCAACGGATGCTGAAAGATCGGCCCCAGAAAAGTATTGTCCACCATTAACAACGGCCGGCTCTCGCCTCGCTCCCAAGCCGCCACCGACGCCGCCCGAATGTCCGACATCACCAGCGTTGGATTCGCCGGCGATTCCATAAAGACGATTCTTACTCCCGCCGTCGTGCGGATCGCCTGCTCCATGGCCACCCGGTCGCCCGCCACCACCGGCACCGTCCGCACGCCCCAAGCCGGCAGAAAGTCCTCCATCAGCTTCTGCGTCCCGCCATAAAGCGGCACCGTGTAGACGACGGCATCGCCCGGCTTTAGAAAGGCCATCAGCGCCGTCATGATCGCGGCCATGCCCGAGTTGAACACCACCGCCCCCGCCGCCCCAGTCTCCAGCGGCGTGATCTGATCTTCGAAGATCTCGGCATTCGGATGGTTGATGCGCGAATAAATCAGCTCAATACGCTCCCCCGGATTCGCCTCCGCGCGGCCGCTGGCCACCGCAAACGCCCTCTCCGCCGCCTCCGGTGTCGAAAAGACATAAGTCGAGCTGCGAAAAACAGCAGGCCTCGCCGACCCCACCGACAACTGCGGGTCAAACCCCTCGGTCAGCACCTGCGTGTCCTGTCGCATCTTTGTTTTCTTGGTCATGCCACTCCTCCGCTATCTGCCTTGAGTGTACGCCCTAGTACCTCCTCGCCGCGACTCACCCGGGCGGCGCACGGACTTTCGGTCTAGGTCCTAAGAATGTTCCCCGATTGGGAATTATTGCCCATTGCTCTACTATCGAGAAAAAGGACAGCATGCCATGACCCTGACGACCCCCATCGCCACCACCAAACCCATCAAAACCCAATACTCCGCCGAAGAAGCGGCCACCGCCCTCGGCGTCTCCATCGATCAGTTGCGTTCTTTGATCCGCCAGCACTTGGCCGTCGAGGATGGCGAAATGTCCAATGTCGTGCAAACCCAGTTTCAGCCCACCGACCTGCTGCTCCTGCGCTTCCTCATCCAAAAATGGTAGGGTGGGCCTCCGGCCCGCCTTCGGGCTGGCAAATGAACGAGCGTCCGCTCGAT